>CALGCE010000069.1 GCA_937884625.1 uncultured Clostridia bacterium | reverse complement strand
AAAGCAGTGATATACTTAGAGACAGTTGCTCTTGTAATACCGATTCCGTTTTTTTGGAGTGCTTCGGTTAAACTCTTTATACTTGCAGTTGCCCCGAAATTGTTAATAACAAAATTTCTGACTGTTTCAAAGGCAACTTTATCTTTGATTTTTACCCTGCGTTTAATATCCTTTTCGAATATTTCATTTACAACACCAGTAACATAGATTCTTTTGGCAACAAGGTCATCTATTTCTATTGTCCTAGGAAATCCGCCCTCAAGGATATAATTATTTAATTCCAAATTCATATTTGAATCTATGGGTTTACCGTAAAACTGTTTCATTTGCTCATATTCTTCAAAACTCAGCGTAAATAATTCAAATTCAAGATATCGACCGGTCAATTTCGTTACAAGTTCACCGCTTAATAGATAAGAGTTTGAACCTGTGATAAAAATTGAAAAATTACCATCAGAACGAAATCCGTTTATAACTTCTTCAAATCCGCCTACATTTTGGACTTCGTCAATAAAGAGATAATTAGTTTCATTATTTTTGATATTTGATTCAATAAGTGTTTCAAGTTGATCGGGAGTTTTAATCTTCCGATTTTCTCTCTTGTCAAGATCTATATAAATTATATTATCTTCGGCCACACCGTTTTGTTTAATTTCGTCAGCAATCGTTTCCATAAGACTGGACTTCCCGCAACGCCTTACACCTGTGATAACTTTAATAATATCACAAGCATAATAAAACGGTCTTATCTTCTGTAAATACTTTTCTCTTTTGAATAACATAGCAATAATCATCTCCCCTATATAACCGATATTACTATTATACTCAAAGTTGCAAAAAAATCAAGTTATCAAATCACATTTATAAAAAAATTAAAATTGTGACCTGATAACAGTCTTACATTTGTAGTATTAATATTTCGAAAAAGTAAATACAAATATGATTGTGTAGGCGGTATTGCGAACGAGGATAATATTATTAAGTCAAGACGGCAAATTATTTCAAAACTTACCGAAGCACGACTTGAAAAATACATTCAAAGCAGAGTCAGAAAATCACTTGCACTACCAATAAAATCCAAATAATTATTGCAAAAGACCGGCACAAACGCTTGTGTCGGTCTTAATGTTAATACTGTTTACTTAAATATAATTTGACTTGTTCGACTATTATTTTTGCTTTCTCTAACTGTGACTTTGCTTCTTCCTTTGAAACAATGTAAAAATCATCATAATCACTTGCGGAGCGAACTCTGAAAAGCGAAGAAATATAATCGGAAATCTCTTTGCTAAAAAGTTCGGTTTTCAGATAATTCTCTCGAAACTTTGCTATAATACCGGAATGCTTTTTGGAATCAAATTCATCTAAAATCAAAACCGCACGCAAAGAATGAAAGGCGGCATAATATGCTCTGTTAGCAGCACCTTTGTATTCTCCTGCATTAAGCAATAGTTCTGCCTCACGCAAACAGTCTTCGGCGTGAGCAATTCGTGCTTTGGAAATATCGGAAATCCCTCTTTAAGCAATTTTTACACCGTCCTTTTCGATGTTCTTATAGAACGGCAAAACAGCCAAATAGCGATGATAAGTTTCTGCATCCTTTTCAATGGCTGAAACAACTATACCGTATTCCAAAAGAAGTTTACCGCATAAGGAATCAATATGCGTACGATAGGCAGCCAACTCATTAGATGACAAATCAACAAGAATCAAAATATCTATATCTGAATCTTCATCATAGTCGCCTCTGGCATACGAGCCAAACAAAATAACCGAATTAAGCTTTGAACCAAAAATATTCTTTGATTCATCCGCAACCTTTTGTGTTATTTCATTCAGTTGACTTTGCGTACACATATAATCCCTCCGTTCATTTGTTCTATATTCGTATTATATACAATTATACTCGATAAGTCAAACATAAAGATAATAAACTTTATTATAATTTCACTAAGAAGTACTTTTTAGTAAAATTACATTTTATATTTAATATCCGTTATAGATTTATATTATTAACCTTGTTCACGCACGGCATAATAAACTAACTATATACTTTAATATCAAAGGATTTTTTTATTATTTCCCTCGCATCTTGAAGTGATATATTTTGACTATACATAATTTGTGATAGCAAATTACCCGTTGCAGTTCCCTCACTTAAACCCGTCAAAACATTCTTACCTGTAATATTTGCCGTTAGTTCATTCAGGTATTTATCTTTACTGCCTCCGCCGACAATCAAGATATTGTCTATTTTCTTATTTGAATACTTTTCTATTGTTTTTATAGCATTATCATAAGAATATGCAAGGGATAAATATACACTTTTCAGCACATCTGCAATTGGAAGACTTTTATCACCCAACATTTCTCTGACGGTTTCAAGCATATTTTCGGGTGCTAAGAATGCAACATCATTGGTATCAATGAGTTTTTCGTAATTACTCTCTTGTGCCATATACATCATTTCGTCGTATGTATATTTCTTATTAAGATTTTTTCTGATATTTTGGAAGAACCACATACCGATTATATTTTCAAGAAATCTGAATCGGTATTCAACTCCTCCCTCATTTGAAAATCCGTTTTTACTTGCATCAAAATCGAGAACGGGTGTTTTGTTTTCCGTCCCTATAAGACTCCAAGTACCTGACGATATGAAAACACTGTTATCGTCAATAGGACATGAAGAAACAGCAGAGGCTGTGTCGTGGGACGGTGCGTGAACTACCGTTGCACTAAACCCTACCCTATCCTCTATCTCTTCTGAGAAAGCACCTAATTCCGTAGCGGGTTTTGAGAGCGTTAAGAACATATCTTTATTAAACCCGAGAGTTTTGATAAGTTCATAATCCCAATTATGCGTATTGGGATTTACAAGTCCGCTTGTAGTGGCAATAGTGTATTCATTTGCCATAATACCTGTCAGTTTATATGACAAATAATCCGGCGTCATTAAAAAATGCTTTGCTTTTTGAAGTTTACCCGACTTTTTATCGCAGTATAACTGATAAATAGAATTATATGTATAAGCACTGATACCCGTTCTCTCATATAATTCCTTTCGTGAAATTATTTTATCTATTTCTTCGGGTATATTTTCTGTTCTGCTGTCTCTATAAGCGAAAACGGGTTTTAATATGCTTTTGTTATCATCAAGTAAAACATAATCAACACCCCAAGTATCAATGGCAACCGTTTGCGGTATTTTACCTATTTCTTTACACTTGGCGATACCGCTTATTACATTTTCGGTTAGGTTTTCAATATCCCAAACAAGATTACCGTCAACATTCTTAATATCGTTTTCAAAACGGTATATTTCCTCTAATATGAGTTTACCGTTTTGAACGGTGCCTAAAATATGTCTTCCGCTTGAAGCACCAATGTCAATGGCAAGATAATAATTATTTTTCATTGTAATGTTTATATCCGGGATGTTTGCCCGTCACTCCATAATAATTTTCTCTTAAATAGAGAAGTTTATCTATCTGCGGTTTTTCTATTTCTTTTGCTCCGCCAAGCATATGGGCGGTAAGAGAAATCTTTGCAAAGAGTTCAAGCGTTTCCATACGGTAGTATGCAGTAATAAGGTCACAACCTACCGTTAAAGCACCGTGATTTTGAAGTAAGAATACATCGTGTTCTTTAAGGTAGGGTGCTATCGCATCAGGTACTTCATTGGTACTCGGTGTACCGTAGGGAGTGAGCGGAATAGAGCCTATTGCTATTACCGTTTCTATCATTGAATATTCGTCAAGGCTCTTTCCTGCTACTGCGTATCCCGTTGCTGTTGGCGGATGAGCATGTACTACTGCTCCTACGTCTTCCCTTTCCTCATAACAACGCATATGCATTTTTATCTCGCTTGACGGCTTATAGTTACCCTCAGCTGATACAATATTGAAATCCTTATCAATAATAACAAGTTTTTCGGGTGTAATAAAACTCTTTGAAATACCCGTAGGTGTTACCAAAAAATTACCGTCGGGCAGTTTTACGCTTACATTACCGTCATTAGCGGCTACCCAACCTAATTGCCACATCTTATGACACACATCACATATTTGTTCTCTTATTTCCATATATTCCATTTTTTACAACCTCACTAATTTATCTTTGCACTCTGCCCGAACCGTCTCCTCCTGCAAGTTTTTCTACTTCGCTTACGGTAACTCTGTTAAAGTCGCCTTCTATTGAGTGTTTTAGTGCCGATGCCGCAACTGCAAATTCTATTGCATCTTTGCTCTGTTTTCCTGTAATAAGCGAATAGATAAGTCCTGCTCCGAAACTATCTCCGCCACCTACACGGTCAACTATGTGTAGATGGTATTCTTTTGAGAAGTAATAATCTTCTCCATCATAGAGCATTGCCGCCCAATTATTATCGTTTGCGGATATTGAACTACGCAGTGTTATTGCTACCTTTTCAAAACCGAATTTATCTTTTAGTTGTTTTGCAACTGACTTATAACCCTCTTTATTGAGTTTTCCGCCATAAATGTCGGTGTTCTCTGCCTCAATTCCGAATACGTCTTTTGCATCTTCTTCGTTAGATATGCAAACGTCTACATATTTACAAAGTTCAGTCATAGCATTTCTTGCTTGTTCTCTTGTCCAAAGTTTTCCTCTATAATTTAGGTCGCAAGAAATCTTAACGCCTTGCTTTTTAGCCTCTATACAAGCCTTTTTGCATATTTCTACAAGGTTAACGCCTAGTGCGGGTGTAATTCCCGTAAAGTGGAACCAATCTGCACCTTTAAAAATATCTTCCCAATCAAAGTCATTTACGTCTGCTTGTTGGATTGAGGAATACTTACGGTCGTATATACATACGCTTCCTCTTTGTGATGCACCCTTTTCAAGATAGTATATACCTACTCTTTCTCCGCCTCTTACTATCTTGGAAGTATCTACACCGAAATAGCGAAGTGAATTTACTGCCGACTGACCTATTGCGTGGGTTGGCAGTTTTGTTATGTATGTACTGTCCAGTCCGAAATTTGCAAGGCTAACTGCCACATTTGCCTCTCCTCCACCGAATGTTGCCTGCATTTGGTCATCTTGAAAAAATCTATAATAACCGTTAGGGGCAAGTCTTAACATTATTTCTCCAAATGTTACTACTTTCATAATTCTATTTCTCCTCAATAAATATAGTTATGGAACAATGATGTGATTATTACCAAGCAAAAAAATATAATCTCTGCTTTTAATTAATTTTGCAAGTTCAAAAGAGTCTGTTGGCAATTCTTTGCTCAACATAATGCAGGTTACCGGATGGTACATCCTGTCATGATGAAAGTCACTACCCCCTGTGCAAATACTTATTCCATTGTTTTTAGCAAAAAATGCACATGCCGCATTTCTATTATTATGTGTGTTATGAAAATTCAAGGTTTCAAATCCGTCTACAAGAGCAGAATCGGCAAGAGTAATATTATCACGAAAAGGATGTGCCTGAATAAACACACTATCTTTTAGCATTACATTTTTTCGGTAATTTTCAAGACCAAAATCAAAATAATCGAATGCTTCTTCAAGAATACTTTTATTGACGCCATATATTAAATAATCATTAGTATTTTCAGTAAATCGAATCTCGCAACCCAAAAGGATTTTTATTCCGTATGGTTCTGCTAATTTTTTTAATCTTTCATAATCAGACAGATATGTTTCAATGCATTCAGATTTTGATTTGTTCAAAAAAATATTATTATTTTTATAAAAATGATTTGTTAAACAAATAGCATCAATATTCCTTTCGGAATAAATCTCTAAAGTTCTTTCCATAGAACAATGACAACAAGCACTTGCAGGCATTGAATGTAAATGAAGTTCGATTTTATATGGATATTGTTTTAATAAATCTTCTTTATTCATTCTAATATATAACACCTCTATTAGATATTGGCGTCCATTTTTTCAAGTGCTTCTTTTACAAAGAAACTACCACCAATTGCGGCGATTTTATCAAACGCTTCAAACTCGGCTATATTAGACCTGTCTACACCGCCCGTAGGTATAAACTTAACCTGCGGAAATGCTGCCGATATAGCCTTTATTGCTTTAAGACCGCCATATACGTTAGCAGGAAAAAACTTAACAATATCAAGACCTAATTCCAAAGCCTTTATTATCTCTGTTGGTGTTGCACATCCGGGATAATAAGGTATATTCTTTTTCTTACAAACCTTTGCAACCGGAACTGAAAGTCCGGGAGAAACTATAAACTCACAACCTAAGTCAAGTGCTTGTTTACACTGTTCGGCGTTTATTACAGTTCCGGCACCAATAGACATATCGGGATAGTTTTTAACCGCATACTCTATTGCCTCTTTAGCACAAGCCGTTCTAAATGTGATTTCAGCACAGTTAATGCCAACATATTTAAGTGCTTTAAGTATCTTGTCCGTTTCGGACAATTCCTTAATTACTACAACGGGGATATATTTTTCCATTTTGCTCACCAAGTTTTATTTATAATATTTTAATGCAAATTCAATAAGAGGTGTATTATCTTCAAGTCCGTGAGGGTGATGGTCACAACCTTTTTTTATTACCTGAAAGATTGTTTTACCACTTTTTAAGTATTTATTATACAGTTCTGCTCCGTTTTCCTTATATGGAACTACCGTATCCGAATCTCCGCAAATAAGAAAAACAGGTGTATCATTTTCAATCAAATTATCCACATAATCTATCGGGTGTTTACGGTAGTTTATAAGGTCTTCTACCGTCTTGCCCGTTGCAGTAACAAATTCCTCATACATATCGGTTGTGGCACTGCCTAAACCGCAAGGGCAACTAAGCAAATTAAGCACCGGTGCATCTAAATACATACAGGATACTACATCAGGATGTTTTGCACCAAGATATACCGACTGCATTCCTCCGCAACTCATACCGACCGTCATACATTTTTGGTTTAACCCAAATTCTGTATGCAAAAACTTTGCAAATGAATACTGTCTTTCTGTATCTTCATTTAGACACCAACGGGTTTCATTATCCACGTGAGCGACAAAGTAACCTTTTTCAAGCATTTGGAGTTCAAAAGCAGGAAATGCACCAAAGTATTCAGTTTTAAACAACCACTTATTATCACTTGCACGAGTTTTGGGGTAAACAAGCAAAGCCTGTTTACCCTCAAACTCGAAATCTACTTTCTTATATCCGTTCCATTCGCTTTCGATATAATCCATTTATGAATGCCTCACTTATACATCGGACCATAGGTAGCACACGCACGGTAATCCTGTCCCTCTTTATCCATACCAAATGCGTTCCAAGCCGCAGGACGGAAGATATCCTTTTCAGGTACGTTATGCATACAAACAGGGATTCTTAACATTGAGCAAAGGGTTATAAGGTCAGCACCGATATGACCGTAGGATATAGCACCGTGATTAGCACCCCAATTTTGCATTACTTCATAAGCAGTTCTAAACGGGCTTCCCTCTTTACCGTCGCAACGAGGTGCAAACCAAGTGCAAGGCCAAGTCGGATTTGTTCTCTCCATTAGTGTATCCGATACATCATCGGGAAGTTTTACCGTCCAACCTTCGGCAATTTGAAGAACAGGTCCTAAACCTTTTACAAGGTTTAGTCTTATCATTGTAGCAGGCATTTCGGCTCTTGTTGTATAATGACTCGAAAATCCGCCGCCACGGAAGTTATCAAAACCTGCTTCGCACCAAACAGTAGCATCGGTCATCTTCTTTATATCCTCTTCGGTTACGTCCCACCACTGTTTCATAGTAGGATTACCGTTTTCATCTGTACATTCTCCGCAAGCATCAAGACAAGCGGCACCGGAATTAAGAAGATGTATAATGCCGTCTGCTTCCTTTGCTTTACCTTCGAGTTCATAACCCGTCACACGCTTTGTAGCATCTTTTGACCAATATGTACGAACATCGGCAAAAATTTGACCTCTGCCTGTAAGCAAACGCATAAACAACATACCAAGTCCGTTTAGTATATCGTTTTCGGTAGCCAAAGTATACGGTTCTCTTGCACCGTTATGGTCAAAGGTAGAAGAAAGAAGTGCCTCCGGATAGTCGCAGTTCGGCCAATGATCTGTCCACTGTCTTTGACCTTGGAATCCGCCTGCTATTGCGTTATGACCTAACATTTCTTCCTTAAACTCTTCCGGTAAATTTTTATTACCGCACATTAAGTCTTTTATTATGCAGTACATTTTAACGGTAAATGCCCATTGTTCTTCTTTTTCTTCTTTTGTAAATTTAATCTTTCTGTTTTCGCCTAAAAATTCTACACTTTCGGGGTTATCGTCTCTACCCTCTTTGCAATGTTCCTTTGTCCATTTAAGTGCTTTCTTATATTCTTCCTCGTCATATATACCTTCTTCCATACGGCGGAGGATTTCTACTTCATCAACACTCTCTACACGCAGACCTAAATAGTCCTCCATAAATGCATGGTCGGCAATAGAACCGCCTATACCCATACACTGTGAGCCGATTTGAAGATATGACTTACCTTTCATAGTCTTTACGGCTATTGCGGCACGACCGAAACGCAAAAGTTTTTCTTTTACATCTTCGGGGATATTTGTAACATCGTCAACATCCTGTACTTCGTGACCATAGATACCAAAAGCAGGTAAACCCTTTTGAGCGTGGGTTGCAAGAACTGATGCTAAATATACAGCACCCGGTCTTTCTGTTCCGTTAAAGCCCCATACACCTTTTATTGTATCCGGCTCCATATCCATTGTTTCAGCACCGTAGCACCAGCAAGGAGTAACGGTAAGTGTTATACTTACGCCCTCTTTTTTAAACTTATCCGCACAAGCGGCAGTTTCGGGAACACGACCGATAGTTGTATCGGCGATAATTACCTTTACGCTCTCTCCGTTTGAATACTTTAAGTTTTCTTCAAACAGTTTCTTTGCGGCTTTTGCCATATTCATTGTTTGGTCTTCGAGACTTTCCCTTAGTCTCATTGGTCCTCTTCTGCCATCAATGGCAGGGCGTATCCCTATTACAGGATAGTCTCCTATGTAGCGGTTTTCTTTCATAATTGTTCCTCCTCAATTACAAAGTTTTTAATTTTTCAATAACAAAATCTGCTAATTTTTCGTGACCTAAATCGTTGGGATGAAGTCCGTCAACAGTATAGAGTTCTTTCATATTCGGAATATTTGGATTTATCCCTAATTCGCCAAACAAATCAATAACCGGAAGACTATATACTTTGCAGACTTCCTTTATTGCATCAACATAGCCGGACAGATTTGAAACATTACGAATGCCCAGTTCATTCCAAACTCTGTTTTCCTCTGTTCTGTGCATAGGGGTCATAAATACTATTCTCGATTTTGGAAAATCGCTTAACAAATTTTTGCAAAGTTCGTGCATTGCACCGTAAAAAGTATTATTTTCTTTGCTGTTTATATTACCTAAAGCAGCATCACCGTGACCGTAATCATTTGTTCCACCGAAAACGACAACAACGTCAGCATTTTTATCCATTGCAGAAACACGGTTGGCAAAGTGCGTATCTTTAACGTCATACGAACCATTTGACGGTATTGTTTGCTTTGCTATACGGGTACCGCCTATTCCATAGCCGTTACAAATGGCACCAGACTTTATGGCAATTTGTCGGAAATATGCAAATTCCGGTTTAGTGGCACCTACACCTTCAGTAATAGAATCACCTAAAAAATTAATTTTTTTACCTTTTAATTCCATTTATTTCAACCTCAACAAATTATAATTTATATTTACAATTGTTTTAATTAAAAAACCTATTTTCTCTATTAAACCAGATGCTTTAAAGGTTTATGAGGAAGAATACTTCGGCAAGAAGTGTCAAAAATCAAAGGAAATGATTGAAAAGGCTAAGAATATTATTCCAGGCGGCGTTCAACATAACCTAGCATTTAACTATCCATTCCCAATCGTTATGACAAAAGCTTTAGGCAACAAGTTATACGATATTGATGGAAATGAATACTTTGATTTGCTTCAAGCTGGTGGACCTACACTTTTAGGTTCAAATGATCCAGTTGTTAGAGAAAAAGTTATTGAGTTACTTAATACATGCGGACCTTCAACAGGTTTATTTCATGAATATGAATATAAACTTGCTGAACTC
>CALGCE010000068.1 GCA_937884625.1 uncultured Clostridia bacterium | reverse complement strand
CGGGGTCTGTATCAATTGCACCGACTACTTCCGCTCCGTGTTCGTACAGATAACGCAAAATATATTTACTCATTTTTCCGCAACCGTACTGTATAACCTTTATTTTATTCATATATCTTTCCTCCCTTTTTATATTTTTCCCTGTGTTAATTCTTTATTCAAATAAAGTGGGCAAAAAATTTACGGGCTATCCAAACGGATAGCCCGTAAATTTTTTATTTGTGTTATTATGCTTTTCCGACAGAACCAAAAAGTTCCATTTTTTCTTTAACGGTTGCCTTTATTGCCTCAACGCCGTCTGCCAAAAGTTTTCTCGGGTCAAAACCTTTACCCTGCAAGTCTTTACCTGCCTCGATATACTTTCTCGTAGCAGCCGCAAAACTCAACTGACACTCGGTATTAACATTAATTTTAGAAACACCAAGTGATATTGCCTTTTTAATCATATCGGCAGGAATACCCGTACCGCCGTGTAAAACGAGTGGCATATCACCTGTAAGTTGTTGAATAGCATCAAGGGTGTCAAAACTCAGTCCTGCCCAATTTTCAGGATACTTACCGTGTATATTGCCTATACCTGCTGCAAGCATTGTAACGCCCAAATCTGCAATCATTTTACATTCTTTCGGGTCTGCTACTTCTCCGCCGCCGATAACTCCGTCTTCTTCTCCGCCGATAGCACCGACTTCGGCTTCAAGGGAGAGTCCCAATTTATTACAGGTATCAACCAACTCTTTTGTCTTTTCGATATTTTCCTCAATAGGATAGTGAGAGCCGTCAAACATTATTGAAGAAAATCCTGCTTCAATACATTTCTTTGCACCCTCGTAACTGCCGTGGTCCAAGTGAAGTGCTACGGGAACGGTAATATTAAGTTCCTCAACCATAGCCTTTACCATATTTGTTACGGTCTTAAAACCGCACATATACTTACCTGCACCCTCCGAAACACCTAAAATTACAGGTGATTTGAGTTCTTCGGCAGTAAGAAGTATTGCCTTTGTCCATTCAAGATTATTGATGTTGAATTGACCTACGGCATACTTTCCCTGTTTTGCTTTTGTCAGCATTTCTTTTGCAGAAACCAACATTTTTAAATTCCTCCGTTTGTTAAAAATTTACCAATATATTGTATACCAAAATTTAGGTAAAATCAAGACCTACTTAAAATTAATTATTAAGGTCGGGGTCCGGGTTAATAACTTTGGGCGGTTGCTCTAAAAGTTCGGGGTTAGCAAGATACTGTTTCATACGACGAAAAGCAATTGCATAATAACTTCCCGAACAGATACGTTCGTCCATAACAACGCCAAGTGGCATACATTTTTCAAACACTATTTCGCCGTTCTTACGTTTCGGCACCTCTCTTGAATTACCCATTGTCATAATAACGCTCGTCGTACCAAACTCATATATATGATGGTAAATGTGATTTGTTCTTATCGATGCCAAATTTGAAATAACAAGACTATTATGGAAAGGAGAAGCGTCAATTATTTTTTTCGGTAACAGTCCGTGTTTATCCAAAAATTTGCACACACCTACACCGACGGGCAATATACCCGGTATACTCAAAAGAATTTTAATCATTTTTTCGGTACCGTTATTATCGGGTGTATCACGGTTTTCGGCGACAAAGTCGTTAATTATATTATTAACATCAAATACGGTATTTTTCACGTCAAAATACATTTTTGACATTGTACCGTTATCCGCCTGACCTGATTTTAAAACAACCATACCTACCGCCAATTCATTTCTTGCGTACGGCTTTTTATTGACGATAAATCTGTTAAGCATAGGATATTCAGCAACCGTGCGTATGTACGCAGACAAAACTACCGACATATGGCTTAAACTTATACCGTCTTTTCGCTTTTCATTAATATAGTTATGTATGGGCTCAACAGGAATATCAATGGTTATCATATTCATTGAATCCATACGCTTATCCATAACGTAAGCGGCTACCGTATACATAGGGTCTGTTTTTTTAAGTCTTGTACCGTCTGCCCTCATAAATATTAACCCCCTTGAATTTTAAGCGTTATTTAAAAAACAATGGCAACTTATCAAGATAAATTAAATCTGTACGTTCGGTTGCATCTCCCTCAACCAAAAACGTGCAGGTAGCAGCCTCAACGGCACCTGCTTTTTCAAGTAATATTCTCATAGCCATTAGGGTATTTCCGGTACTTACAACATCGTCCATAATAAGTACCCTTTTGCCCTTTAATTTATTTACTTCGGTTTCACCTAAAAACAGATGCTGTTCGTGTTGGGTAGTTATAGAATTTACAACAGCCTCAATAGGATTACGCATATATACTTTCTGTTCTTTACGGGCAATTACATACGGTTTGCCCGACTGACGTGATGCCTCGTAAGCAATCGGAATACTTTTAGCCTCCGATGTTAAGATAATATCAAACTCGGGTGCACGTTTTAAAAGTTCCTCACATCCCTTTATGGTAAGTTCAACGTCATCAAAAATTATAAATGCCGCTATATCAACCTTATCACTTACGGGAAACTTTTCAAGTTTTCTTTCAAGCCCTAAAATTTTCATTGAATAATACTCAGACATAATATATTCTCCTTAAAAATTAATTAATCAACCCGGAGGCCACTGTAAATAACGGCGTGCAAGAAGATGAAAATGCAGATGTCCAACGGTCTGACCGCCGTCTTTTCCGCAATTATTTACAACCCGAAAACCGTTTTCTAAATTTTCACGCTCCGCAATTTTTGCTATTGCCTCAAAAATTTTTGCAACGTAAATACTGTTTTCACTATTTATTTCGGTCGTACTTGATATATGCTTTTTCGGCACTACTACTGCGTGGAACGGAGCCTGTGGCTCTATATCAAGGAATGCGTAAACAAAATCGTCCTCATATACCTTTTTGCTTGGAATTTCACCTGCAATTATTTTGCAAAATAAACAGTCGTCCATATACCGCTCTCCCTACTTTATAAGATTTTCAACTATTGATACAACGTTTGAAAGTGCTTCTTTTACTTTTGAAGCATCCTTACCGCCTGCCATAGCACTGTCGGGTTTTCCGCCACCGTTACCGCCTGTAAGTTTTGCAACCTCACGCACAATAGTACCTGCATTTGCACCTCTGCTTAAAGCCTCTTTTCCGCAACCTGCACAAAAAGTTACTTTTTCGCCATTTACTGACGCAAGTACGCACACACTTGACGGATTTTCGGCTTTTACGGTATCGGTCATTTTACGAAGTTCGTCGGCTGATATAGCACCCATTAACTCCGATATAACCTTTATCCCGTCTATATCAGTAGCATTCGCCATAATACCGTTAAGTTTTCCTGCGTTGATTTTTGATTCAAGCATATCTATTTTTTTACTTAAATCTTTTATCTGTTGCATAACCGATAATGCTTTATTCGGATTATCGTCAATATTGCCGTTTTTAAGTGCATTTGCAGTCAGTATTGCATTATTTTTATATTTATTTATGAGTGCTACAACATTATAACCCGTTACTGCCTCAATACGCCTTACCCCTGCGGCTACACCAGTTTCGGAAATTATACGGAACAGCCCGATTTTACCCGTATTGTCTACATGTGTACCTCCGCAAAACTCAACCGAAAAGTCGCCCGATTTGACTACACGCACCCTATCGCCGTACTTTTCGCCGAACAGTGCCATAGCACCGAGTTTTTTTGCCTGCTCGATTGGCATTTCTTCATTTTCTACGGTAACAGCACCTAAAATCTGAGCGTTAACTAAATTTTCTACCTTTTCGATTTCCTCATCGGTAAGTGCGGAAAAATGCGTAAAGTCAAAACGTACTGCCTTTTCGTTTACAAGTTGACCTGCCTGCTCAACGTGTGTACCGAGTACCGAGCGTAAGGATGCCTGTAAAAGGTGGGCGGCGGTGTGGTTTCGTCTTATGGCGTCACGACGTGCTACGTCAATCTTTGCGGTAACACTGTCGCCTACCGTAATACTACCGCTTACCAAACTGCCAAAGTGTGTAAATACACCCCCTGCGGTCTTTTTAGTGTCGTTAACCTCGAAGGTAGCACCGTCTACGGATATTATACCCGTATCGCCTACCTGACCTCCGCTTTCGCCGTAAAATACGGTTTTATCCAAAACGATTACCGCTTTTGACGGCGAAGTTATACAATTAATATGCTCTCCGTCTGATACAATATCAAGAATTTTTGCACTGCACTCGTTTTGCAAATAACCGCAAAATTCGGTTTTATCTATATTATCAAAACTAATACCGTCACTGCTCCAACTTTCTTTGTCCGATGCCTTGCGTGAAGACCTTGCCTTTTCACGTTGTTGCTTCATCAGTTCGTTAAAGCCGTCCTCGTCAACGTCCATACCCTTTTCATTAAGTATATCTTTTGTAAGGTCAAGCGGAAAACCGTAGGTATCGTAAAGTTTAAATGCATCTGCACCCGATAGCGTTCCGCCTTTTTTAGTAAGTTCGGATAGTATGTTAAGTCCTTGGTCGATGGTTTTTGAAAAACTTGCTTCCTCATTTGAGATGACCTTTTTGATAAGTTCCATTTTCTCTACAAGTTCGGGATAACCTGCTTTATTTTCTTCAATAACCGTCAAGATAAGTTCTTGCAGGAACGGACGTGTAATACCTATCAGTCTGCCGTGCCTTGATGCACGTCTTATAAGACGGCGAAGAACATATCCCCTGCCCTCGTTTGACGGAATAATACCGTCGCTTATCATAAAGGTAGACGCTCTTGCGTGGTCGGTTATGGCACGGATTGAAATATCAACATTTTTATCAACGCCGTACTCTTTACCTGAAATTTCGCAGACTTTATCAAGGATTTTTCTTACGGTATCCACCTCGAACATATTATCTACGCCCTGAATAACGCAGGCAAGACGTTCAAGACCCATACCCGTATCAATATTTTTGTTTTCAAGTTCAGTATAGGTACCGTCACCCATATTGTTAAACTGTGAAAATACGTTGTTCCAGATTTCCATATATCTGTCACAGTCACAGCCTACTGTACAATCTGGCTTTCCACATCCGTATTTCTCACCACGGTCATAATATACTTCTGAACAAGGACCACAAGCACCTTCACCATGCTCCCAGAAGTTATCTCCTCTACCAAAACGAGAAATCTTCTCTGCTGGAATACCAATCTTCTTGTTCCAGATTTCAAACGCCTCATCATCCTCTTCAAATACTGATGGGTAAAGACGGTTTTCATCAATACCTACAACATTAGTAAGGAAATCCCATGTAAAGTCGATTGCTTCTTCCTTAAAGTAATCACCAAATGAGAAGTTACCAAGCATCTCAAAGAAGGTAAGATGTCTTGCGGTCTTGCCGACATTATCGATATCACCGGTACGAACACACTTCTGACAGGTAGTCACACGCTTCTTCGGCGGAACCTCAAGACCCGTAAAATAAGGCTTAAGAGGAGCCATACCTGCGTTGATCAGAAGAAGGCTCTT
>CALGCE010000067.1 GCA_937884625.1 uncultured Clostridia bacterium | reverse complement strand
CCAATTAAAACCACTAAACAATTATTTGACAGCTTTAATAACTTAGGAAATAACAATAATACAGGGGATTTAAACAGTGCAAATAAAAGTCCATATAAAATTTATGATAAATATAAGTTATTTTTGCATCGTGAAACAAAAATATCAACATATTTCAATAGATTTAAGGAATTTTTCAAGATTTTTCCATAATCCTTCTTCACCGATTTCGGAATATGCGTAAATTAAATCCCTAACCTGTTCTTGTGTATAACTTGAATCCCAACCGGGAAGATGAATATCATCTTTTAAAGGGTCTAAGTTTTTCATTTGTTCCCAGTACATAACAAGGCTTGTTGAACCGTCAGGTGCTTTTTTATCAAGCTGCGTCCTTGTCCAATCAAATACGGGCATAAAGTTATATGTTATACATTTAATACCGTATTTTGCACATCTTCTTATGTTTTCACAATAAACTTCGGTAAGTTCATCGACTTTTTCATTACCGAGTTTTATATCTTCGGGGACAGGTACAGATTCAACTATATCAAAAAGCATTCCTTTTTCTTCTACCTGTTTTTTCATTTTCGCTATGCTTTCTTCCGGCCAAACTTCACCCGGTTTTACATCATAAACTGCACTAACTACCGAATGCATATTAGGTATTTGACTAATATATTCTAATGATATTGGGTCGTTTTCACCGTACCATCTAAACGACATTTTCATAAGTTTTCACCAAGCATTTCTTTAATATTCTTATAGCATATTTTTTCTGCCAACTTATTGGCGGATAAATTATCGTATTCGCCTTTTTCTACCCATTCGCCGATTTTATTGCAGAGTATTCTTCTGAAATAATCGTGCCTTGCGTAAGAAAGAAAACTTCTTGAATCGGTAAGCATACCTAAAAATTTGCCAAGACAGGAGTTTTCAGCAATAATATCTATTTCTTCTTCAATACCTCTCTTATGGTCGCAGAACCACCAAGCCGCTCCGCACCTGACATTCGGGAAAGAGCCAGCTATTGATGCTATTTGTGATGCATTTGAATTATTAAGTGTATAAATTACCGTTTGCGGAAGTCCGCCGTTTTCATTTATAGAATCAAGTATCTTTACCAAACTTTCAGCACTTATTGCATCTCCTACACAGTCAACACCGCAATCGGCACCTATTTGTTTAAACAGTTTACTGTTTGCATTCCTTATAACGCTTAAATGAAGTTGCATTATAAGGTTTCTTTGTTTATAAAGTTTACCAAAGAAAACATATAAGTTTCCGATAAGTCCTAAATATTCTTCATTTGTAATTTTTTGCTTTTCTAAAACCTTATTAAATGCTTCGCTTGCCTTTTTATCGTCATATATTCTGTCGGGGAAATACGGCATACCTACATCAGTTACCTTACAGCCACATTGTACAAAGTAATCAAGCCGAATTTTTGATGCCTTTTTTAAATCATCAAGATTTTTTATTTCTACACCCGAAACTTCGGACAATTTCTCCAAATACCCTAAATAATTATCCCTTTTCATAAGCATTAGATTATCTGTCCTGAAAGACGGTAAAACGGTTACATTAAACGTTTTGTCCTCTTGGATTTTTTTATGCCATTCAAGATTATCTATAATGTCATCGGTAGTGCAAATAATTTCTACATTTGATTTACTTATAAGTTTTTTCGGTGAAAGATTATTCTTCTTTATATACTCATTTGCTTTATTCCATATATCTTCGGCGGTATCTTCTCTTAAAGGTGTATCAATCCCAAAATACATTGACAGTTCCATCATACACCAATGGTAAAGCGGATTTCCTGCCGAATACTCTATCGCCTTTGCAAACTTTAAAAATTTATCGTGAAAAGAGGCTTCGCCTGTTATGTAATACTCATCAATACCTGCCGTCCTCATAAGACGCCATTTATAGTGATCATATTTAAGCCACATTTCGCCGATATTATCAAACACATTGTCTTCATAAATTTCTTTTGAAGATAAATGGCAGTGGTAATCTACTATCGGTAAACCCGATACTGATTTATATAATTCTTCACCGACATTATTATTTAATAAATACGTATTATTCATAACAAACCTCCTAATAATTAAATTATACAACAAAAATATTTTTAATCAATTTAAAAAATATTTATATTTATATTGAAAAAATAACTATTTGCTTGTATAATTTTAATGGGGTGTTTAAATATGCAGATTAATTCAATAAAACATAAAACAATAAATCCTCAACAAAGTGACTTCACACTGCATATACACGATTTTTGCGAAATTTATTATTTTTTAAGTGGCAACTGTGATTACTTTGTAGAAGGCAGTAAATACCACCTGCATAAAGGTGATTTAATGATAATGAGGGCTGCCGAAACTCACAATGCAATTATCAATTCAACTAAACCATACGAAAGAACGGTTATAAATTTTCCAATATCTATTATAAATAAATTGGATGTAAACAATAAAATATATTCTATGTTTTATGACAGACCACTTGGAAAATACAATCATTTTACCGCATTAATGTTTTCGGAAAAAATGTGGGATTATTATTTAGAAAAAATTTGCGAAGCAGAAGAACAGGAAAGAAAACTTATATATCTTTATGCCCTACTTGATGAATTGGCAGATGATTTTGAAATTGTTAAAAAAGTCCCGGAAAATATTGATGTTGATAAAATTACTGAAATAATACAGTATATTGACCGACACCTATTTGAAAATATTTCATTAGATGTAATATGTAATAGATTTTTTATAAGCAAAACTCATTTGAATAAAATTTTCAAAGAAAACACAAATACAACCGTTTGGAAATATATAGTTGCAAAAAGGCTTACCTATGCAAAAGAACTTCTGCAAAACGGAGAAAATCCCACAAAAATTTATGAACAGTGCGGATTTAACGATTATGTTTCGTTTTATAAGGCGTATAAAAATTATTATAAAGTTGCACCCATAACAAGTAAAAACAGGATCATAACAACAAAATAGTTTTAAACACTCAGGCACTGTAAAAACATTTTTCTAAAGAAAAACAGAATAAAACCTTGGAAGACATTGTTGTGTTTCATTACGATTTTGAACACATCCATCCGTTTCAGGACGGAAACGGACGTGTAGGGCGGCTAATTATGTTTAAAGAGTGTCTGCGTTTCGGGATTGTTCCGTTTATTATTGATGACAGAGAAAAGATGTTCTATTACCGGGGTCTTGCCGAATGGAAGAATTTGCCGGGATATTTAAGAGATACCTGTCTTCATATGCAGGACAGATTCAAAAAAGTTCTGGACTATTTCGAGATTCCGTATTGAGTAATTTCCAGATGAAAAAAGTGCTGTAGAAA
>CALGCE010000066.1 GCA_937884625.1 uncultured Clostridia bacterium | reverse complement strand
ACTCTACCATAAACCCTGAAATTCAGGACGAAATGGAAACAGTATATAAAAATGAGAAAAAGTATTTTTCACAGAATTCAAGGAAAAATAAGGGTAAACACGTTGAGTCTGCAATGACGGTAATGGATTATCAGGGACACATTTTGGGAATTGTAGGCGGTACGGGCGAAAAGACGGTAAACAGAGGTCTTAATAGGGCAATTGATTCACCCCGTCAACCCGGTTCTACTATGAAACCTATCGGCGTTTATGCACTTGCAATTGATAAGGGCGTGGCAACCTATTCTTCGGTGCTTAACGATAAACCTCTTGATAATTATTATTCTTTGGGCAAGTCAGGACCTAAAGAATGGTACGGATATTATGCAGGTACTATGTCTATACAAAAAGCACTTGAACGTTCGGCAAATACCATACCCTGTTGGCTGTTAAAGGATTTAGGCATTGATAATTCATATAATTTTCTTACGGGCAGTCTTAATATGAAACATCTTACCGAGGATGATAAAAATATCGCCTCGTTGGCACTCGGCGGTTGTATGTACGGAATAACAACAACCGAATCTGCCGCAGCGTATGCAATTTTCGGCAACGGCGGTAAATACTTTAAACCCGTTACCTATTATAAAGTTGAACGTGCAACGGGTGAGGCGGTACTTAAATGTGACGTTGAGGGTAAGCAGGTAATATCACCGTCTACCGCAACGGTAATGAATAAACTTTTGCAAAACGTAGTTTACGGTTCGCAGGGAACTGGCAGAGGCATTTCAGGATACAGTAAAATGAGAGCGTATGCAAAGACGGGTACTTCGAGTGAATCTAACGACCTTTGGATGGTTGCAGGAACTCCGTATTACGTCGGCTCTGTTTGGTATGGCTTCGATACACCTGAAAACGTAAATAATGCAGGTGCGGCGGCTACCGTCTGGAAAACGATTATGACGAAATTGCATAAAGACCTTGAAATCAAGGAATTTGAGCAGAGCACTGACCTTATAACCGCAAAATATTGCAGATATACGGGTCTTTTGGCAGGTAAGTCCTGTTACAGTACGGCAGAGGGGTACTACGTTCCGGGTATTGAGGTTGGTACTTGTAACGGTGTCCATACGAATAAAATAAATGATTCTTCTTCGACATCATCTTCGGCATCATCTTCGGCGAGTTCTTCGTCGTCACAAACACCGCAGTCGTCAAGTACGCAGTCAAGTTCTTCTACACCCAGCAGTTCATCGGGAACACCGAGTTCATCAGAAAGTTCGACACCGTCTGAGCAGGAAACACCGTCGAGCAGTACGCCGTCTGAAACGCCTAATCCGACAGGAGATTGATAATATTGATAAAAATAGATAAAACCGTTTTAAAGGAAACAAGATTTATCGCTGTCGGCGTTATAATTTTGAGCCTTGTTATGCAGTCGGTATTTCTTATTTTAATGCGATGGGATTATAGGGTATTGCTTGGCAATATTTTAAGCGGTACTTTTGCGGTGCTTAATTTTCTTTTGATGGGAATTACGGTGCAAAAGGCGGTAGGTCAGGACGAAAAGCAGTCGGCAACTACCATGCGTTTTTCGCAGACTGTAAGAAATGCAATGCTGTTTATAGTAGCGGCAATAGGTGTGTTAGTTCCCGTTTTTAACACAATTACGGTTTTATTACCGCTGTTTTTTCCGAGAATAACCATTATGTTGCGTCCGCTAATAGACAAGAAAAATAAAGATTAAGGCAGGTAAGGAGAAGTGACGAAAAAACGCAGTACGGGATTTATTGCAGTGGATATAATATATTTGTGTCTTGCAATTATTCCGTTAATATTCGGTATCGTGCTTGATATACTTTTTACTCCTGCTTCAAACGGTATCGAAATATCGGGTGCTTTGATATATTTTAATATTAAAATGCCTTTTCAGGATTTACCGATTACCGAATCGCAGGTCAATTCGTGGATAGTAATATTCAGTTTGTTTTGGCTTTGTAAGTATATGACGCACGGGCTTAAATCAAGGGATTGTCTTCGCCGTCAACATATAGCGGAGTGGATAGTAAATGCCACCGAGTCACTTGTTAAAAATAATATGGGTGAATATTTTTCAGGCTTTGCACCGTTTATTGCGGCAATTATGGGACTTTCCGCTTTTTCAAGTTTGCTGACATTAATAGGACTGTATCCGCCTACTTCGGATATTAATATTGTCGGCGGTTGGGCGATACTCGTATTTATTCTTATAACCTATTATAAGTTTAAGTGCGGACCTATCCATTATTTAAAAAGTTTCGGAGACCCCGTACCGTTTTTAGCACCGCTTAATATTATAAGCGAGTTTGCAACCCCCGTTTCAATGGCTTTCCGTCACTATGGTAACATACTTTCGGGTGCGGTTATATCGGTACTCGTAGCAACGGGACTTAAAGGGCTTTCCTCTTTAATATTAGGTTGGTTACCGTCTTTTTTCGGTCAAATACCGTTTTTGCAGATAGGTCTGCCTGCAATTTTGTCGGTATACTTTGATTTATTCAGCGGTTGTTTGCAGGCGTTTATATTTGCGATGCTTACAATGATGTATATTGCAGGAGGTTTTCCTGCCGAAGATTACTTTAAGAAAAAAAGCCGAAAGGCTTAAAATAAACAATTTACGGAGGTTATTAAAAATGTTGGAAATTGCAATCGGAATTATTTTGGGATGTTGTGCTTTGGGTGCAGGTGCCGCTATGATAGCAGGTATAGGACCTGGTATTGGTGAAGGTAATGCAGTTGCTAAGGCTTTGGAAGCTATCGGTCGTCAGCCCGAAAGCAAGGGAGATGTTACGACAACCATGCTTATGGGTTGCGCCATTGCCGAAACAACAGGTCTTTATGGTTTAGTAGTTGCTCTGTTACTGTTATTCGTTAAGCCACTCGTACCTTAATCAGAAGGAGACGATCTTTTAGA
>CALGCE010000065.1 GCA_937884625.1 uncultured Clostridia bacterium | reverse complement strand
TTGACGATATTGAAAGCCTTATTCAAAACTCACTTGACCGTGCGGTAAGCAGTGAGAAAATCGGTCAACTCGTTATGGAAAAACTGAAAAACATTGATGAGGTAGCATACGTCAGATTTGCCTCTGTTTACCGTCAGTTCAAGGATATTAATACATTTATGTCCGAACTCAATAAATTACTTACAAATGATTAAAAACGGCTTTGCTTAAGGAGAACCTACCGTGAACGAAAATGAACTGTTAGCACAACTTTTACTGCCCGATATTGATAAAACACCCGATTACTTTGAAAAAATGTACCCCGAAAGAGAACTTAAAGACGGTGCAAGGGTTACCCGTATAGCACCGAGTCCTACGGGGTATTTGCATTTAGGTACGCTTTTCACTTCCCTTGTTAACCGTATTACCGCCACCACAAGTTCTGGTGTATTTTTCACAAGGATTGAAGATACCGATAAAAAGCGTGAAGTAACAGGCGGTATAGAAGATATAATTGAGGGACTTAAAAGGTTCGGCATTACGATAGACGAGGGTTTTATAAGCGGTGACGAAGAAAGCGGAGATTACGGACCCTATCAGCAAAGCAGACGGGCAGAAATATATCAAACCTATGTTAAAGACCTTATAAAAAAAGGTCTTGCTTACCCTTGTTTTTGTACTGCCGAAGAACTTGATAACGTCAGAAAAGAACAGGAAAGCAAGAAAGAACGCACAGGTTATCACGGTGAGTATGCAAAGCACAGAAACATAACCTATAATGAGGCAAAAGCACTCATAGACGAGGGTAAACCGTTTGTAATCAGACTTAAATCGAGTGGCAGTGAAGAAAACAGAATTACATTTGAAGACACTATAAAGGGTAAAATAGAAATGCCCCAAAACGATGAGGATTTTGTTCTTTTAAAGTCGGACGGTATACCGACCTATCATTTTGCCCACGCAATAGATGACCACCTTATGCACACCACACACGTTTTAAGGGGTGACGAATGGATTTCTTCCGTTCCCAAACACATAGAACTCTTTAAAATTTTAGGCTTTAAGGTGCCGAAATACGGTCACGTTTCCCCTATTATGAAACTTGATAATGGTGCGAAGCGTAAAATATCCAAAAGAAAAGACCCCGAAGCGGCGGTACATTTTTTTGCAGAGCAAGGATACCCTGCCGAAAGTGTAATAGAATATCTAATGACAATAGCGGCGTCTGATTTTGAGGATTGGCGTAGAGCAAACCCAACCGAAGATTACAGAAAATTCAAGTTTAATCTTAAAAAAATGAGTGTATCGGGTGCGTTGTTTGACGAAAACAAGTTAAACGATGTAAGTAAGATTAAAATTTCGCAGATGACAAGCGATGAAGTTTATGAGAAACTTACCGCTTGGGCAAAAGAATTTGACGTGGAATTTT
>CALGCE010000064.1 GCA_937884625.1 uncultured Clostridia bacterium | reverse complement strand
ACTATGTTTTCAGAAGTTTACAGGTTGATGATATAATACGTCCGAGCATAAAAAAGTTTGCAACGGAATTTATTGAAAGAAAACTTTCACTTGATTATAAGACGGCGGATTTCAAGGTCGTAACAGACGAAAAGTGGTTTGCCTTTGTAATAGAACAACTGCTTTCAAATGCACTTAAATACACAAAAAACGGCGGTATTAAAATATTTTTTGAAGATAGCAGTACCCTTATAATATCCGATACGGGAATAGGTATAGCACCGGAAGATTTACCGAGAATTTTTGAAAAGGGCTATACGGGGCATAACGGACGTACCGATAAAACCGCAAGCGGTTTAGGACTTTATCTATGTAAACGCATTTGCGATAATCTCGGAATAGGTATAGATATTAAATCGCAAATAGGTAAGGGTACGGTTTGTATACTCAGTTTTAATCAAGTAAATAGGGAATACGAATAAAACTTACAATAATGTAAGTTTTAAGCGGAAAATGTAAGCCAAAACTATGGATATACATTTTCCGCTTTTGTATAATTAAGGTCATGAGGAGGCAAAAAATATGTCAATACTTGAAGTTAAGAACTTAAAAAAGATTTATCAGACTCGTTTTGGAGGAAATAAGGTCGAAGCACTTAAAAACGTAAATTTTTCGGTTGAGGAGGGCGAATTTGTCGCAATAATGGGTGAGTCGGGTTCGGGAAAGACCACTCTTCTTAATATACTTGCGGCACTTGACCGACCGACTGCCGGAAATGTACTTTTAGAGGGAAAAGACTTTTCAAAAATCAAAGAATCCGACGTTGCAAAATTCCGTCGTGATAATTTGGGATTTGTGTTTCAAGAGTTTAACCTGCTTGATACCTTTTCAATAGAGGATAATATATATCTTCCTCTTGTGCTTTCGGGTAAAAGGCACTATGAAATGAGTGTTAAGTTAAAACCTATTGCCGAAAGGCTTCAAATCACCGATTTGCTGAAAAAATATCCGTACGAGGTTTCGGGCGGACAAAAGCAACGTGCAGCGGTAGCCCGTGCAATGATAACCGACCCACGCTTAATGCTTGCAGATGAGCCTACGGGTGCACTTGACTCAAAGTCATCTGATGAACTTTTAAGACTTTTTTGCGACGTAAACAAACAAGGACAGACAATTCTTATGGTAACACATTCCGTAAAGGCGGCGTCTGTTGCTTCAAGGGTACTGTTTATAAAAGACGGCGAAGTATTTCATCAGATATATAAAGGCGATATGACTCGTCAGCAGATGCTTGATAAGAT
>CALGCE010000063.1 GCA_937884625.1 uncultured Clostridia bacterium | reverse complement strand
CATGGATCGCCATTGGGCTATTTGTAGCCTGTTCTTTTGTAATCGTAAGAGCAAAGGAGGAGGGGCAAGAAGTGAGTGGAGTATTAAGGCTTTTGTCCTGGTCACCAGCAGTCTGTTTTCTTTTTCTTGCTATTCTTGAAATGCGAAGCGGTAATAAATCCTGTGGAACGACATGGCTGATCCTTGGAGAGTTTAACGCCATAATCAACTTCACGAACACACGATGAGAGGCATGAGATGATTATGAGTCAGAACATTATCGCAGCATTAGTATTTATAAATCTGGGTCTGCTTCTGGTGATTTTCCCAAAGCAGATATGGCATCTTTGCGAAAGATGGAAGTCAGAAGGGGCAGAAGAACCTTCTCAATCCTATCTAATTCTTTTGAACATAGTGGCATTGGCATTTAGCATTGCGGGTATTTTGTTCCTATTCGGAATTTTGAAATAAAATGGAGGTTTTTATGAAAGTTTTTAAAATTTCTAAATATCGTTGCTTTATATTGTTTAATTTTTTACTTTAAAATAAGGGACGGATTATTATGAGTAGTTATGCGTGCTTATCAATTTTATAGTACAATTAAATTTTTAGGACTTTTTGTTATATTGATACAGCCGTTTTCCGTAACAAAAACCATATCTTCTATTCTTACGCCGAATTTATTTTCAATATAGATACCCGGTTCAACGGTCATTACGGTACCTGCTTTCAACTGCTCTTTACATACGGTATTAAGTGCAGGATTTTCGTGTATTTCTATACCTACGCTATGACCGAGTCCGTGACCGAAACAGCCGTCATACCCTGCATTTGCTATTATATCACGGGCCACTTTATCAACATCAAGGCAAACAGCACCCTGTTTTATTTTTCTTATCGCTTCTGTTTGTGCTTTAAGGACTGTATAATAAACCCTTTCCTGTTCGTCTGATACATTTCCCAATGCAACGGTTCTTGTCATATCCGAGCGGTAGCCGTTATAAACCGCACCGAAATCCATAGTTACAAAATCGCCGTTTTCAATTTTTTTATCGGTGGGAACACCGTGAGGCAGTGACGAATTTTTACCCGAGACGACTATAAAATCAAACGATACACCCTCACTGCCGAGTTTTCGTATAAAAAATTCCATATCGAGCATAACCTCTTTTTCGGTCATACCCGTTTTTATTTTTTTAATAATATACGAAAATGTTTCATCGGTAAACTGTTGTGCTTTTTTTATACATTCAAGTTCAAAGTTGTCTTTTACACTTCGCATTTCGGTTATAAGCGTATCGGCAAATTTATCGTCCGATACTTCTATATCAGGCAATGCATTTTTCAAATTATTAAATTCATTTATACTTGTGTTTGAGGTTTCAACGAAAATTTTTTTAATATTGTTATCATGTAATATTTCATTTATATCGGCAAACCTTTTATTAAGCAGTTTTACCTGCATACTGTCTACAACAGATTTTGCCTTTTCATAGTATCTGAAATCAATTAACAGTGTTGCGTTGTCTTTGGTTATCACTATATTACCTGCACTTGATTTAAACCCCGTAAGATAAAATCTTACGCTGTCGCTTGTGATAAGTACGGCAGTATTTTTTTCTAATTTTTTTTGTATTTTTTCTACTCTTGTTTTAATCATATAAACACCATAAAAAACATAGGCGGTGCTTAAAGCACCGCCATTATTCTTAATCTTTTGCGATATCAATATCGGCAATAATTACGTTTACCTTTGTAACGGCAGTACCCGTCATAGTTTGTATTTTATCCTTAACGTTTTGCTGAACCGCCTCGGCAACCTCTTTAACCTTTGCCGACTTATTTACGCAAATATAAACGTTTATATCTATTGCACCGTTTACGTTTTCAACCTTTACGCCTTTAAATGCACTCTTGTTCTTAACCGCATCTTTAAGGTCTATCGCTTTTTTGCAGAGTGATGCAACGCCGTCAATCTCGGTTGCCGCTATTTCCGCCATCTTTTCAAGTACTTCTGTGCTTACCGTAAGTTCTGTTTTATTATCCTGCATAGGTTTTACCTCCGTGCTTATAATACATATTCTTTTTTATATTATAACACATTTTTCAAAAAGCACAACTATTTTACGGTAACAATTTTAATATTTGATAAATCTATTTCGCTTTCCGACGTTACTATGTCCTGTATTTGCAGTGTTTGAGCGGTTGTAAGACCGTCTGATTTTACGACTACATTTATATTTTTATCTCCTATTACAACCACTGCTTTTTCAAATCCTTTCGCTTTAAGCAGGGTTTCTATATTGGACTCCTTTTCAATTCTTGAAACAATTTCGTTTATTTTCTGCATAGCGGTTGCTTTGTCTTCATCTGTAAGTTTATCCGTGTCGATTATCTCCTCAACCGCTTTTTTTGATTTTTCAAGAGCAGTTTTGCGTCCTTTTTGTGCATCGGCAAAATAATCCGTTTTAGTATCTGTCTTTGCCGAAGTATAGGCCGCACTTGACGTTTTATCCTGACTGCTTACATAGGTTGCCTCTCCTAAATATTTATTAGACGACGAAAACTTCATATTAAGCCACACCGCCGCACCAAGTGCCAACACCATAAGTGCCAATACTGCCTGACCTTTTCCGAAAACCTTACCTTTTTTCATATGTATTTCCTCCTGCTATATAAACTCTTTTAGATGTAATATTCAGTGCCGCCGTTATTGCACCCTCGATTTTTTGGGCTGTATCCTCGTTGTCGCCGTCACGGCAGATTACGGCAACACCTCTTATACTCGGCATAAGTTCGGTAATTACAAGCGGTTGTTCGCCTCCGTTTGCATCCTTTACGGTAATGTACGACTGTGATACGCTTTCACTGCTCTGCTCACTGTTACTTCCGCTCGCACTCGACAAATCAGACTGTTTTGAGTCGGCATAAGAATACCTGACGGAACTTTCAAGCGTTACCACAACGGTAGCATTACCGTCGCCGGTTATACTCTCAACGATTGATTTTACACCCTCCTTTATAAGTCCTCTGTACTCCTCTGTACTAATAGAGTTTTTTGTGGTCGTTTCGGTTGTCTTACTTTCCTTTTTCGGAATTACCGACGATATAAAAATAAGAA
>CALGCE010000062.1 GCA_937884625.1 uncultured Clostridia bacterium | reverse complement strand
CCGTACAGCAACGTCTGAATAAAGCCTTTATGCGTGAGAGCAATATCCCCAGCCTGAAAGGTTTTGTTATATAATCGTCCGCCCCCGTCATAAGTCCGCTTATCTTATCCATTTCCTGCGACTTTGCCGTAAGCATTATAATTCCAAGCGACTGGCTTCTCTTTCTCAGTTCCTTACAAAGGGCAAATCCGTCCATACCCGGCATCATAACATCAAGCAACGCTATATCAAACCCCGATATGTCGTTATCGTATATTTCGAGTGCCTCTTCGCCGGACCCTGCCTCAACCGTTTCGTAGCCGACACGCTTTAAATTTATCGCCTCAAACTCACGGATTGCCGTTTCGTCCTCAACAATAAGTATCCTTTTCAAGTTACCGCCTCACTTTACCAATTTATCGCCTTTAACATCTTTTTAAGTTCCCCTGTATCTACCGACGTTTCGATATTTTCCGAAAGCACCTTGCCTAAAAATACCGTACCGTTATTTTTCAGTATCTCGGTATAACCTTTATAATTTTTTATATTGTAACCGTTCTCACTTACAGCCTTAAACTGTGCAATCCTTTCGCCTAAAACACCGTTTTGGGCATCGAAATTATAAACAACCCTTAAATTTTTATCGGTATCTTTTAAAACTGCTATTTTGCCTATCCACTTGTCGGGGACTTCTATATAATATCCGTCAAGAAGATTGACAATGGTAGTAAGTTTTACCGTAACAGATTCTCCGTTATAAGAACACCAATCGGTGTAATATAACTTTTCGTCCGACTTTTTGTCTGCCGATGGCAGTTCCCTTGCAATCGGGATTTCGGGTATACCGTCTTCGTTTATATCGTAACTTTTAAGCGACGACTGACGGATAGTTCTGTTGTTTTCGAATGAAGTTTCGGTGTCAAGCAGATTATTTACAAGTTCGCCCTTTGATAAAAACAGCACCTCGGTTATAGCCCCTGCACCCTTTATTTCGTCAACATAAATTGCAGGAGTTCCCGTTGATAAAACCGATACACAAGCAGAACTTACCGTCTTTACCGTACCGTCCATTATGCAACCTGCTACCTGCGATACGCCGTCTTCTCCAATACTGTAAAGAACGGCACTGTTTGTGCTTTCTGCCGTGTTAAGAAGTTGAACAAATATTTCTTCGGTGCCGCCCTCGTCCAAATCGCAACATACAAATTCGGTGTACGGCTTTAACATTCTCTGCGACAAGGTCTTGCCGTCAAACGAATACACAGCAAGTTGTTTATCACTTCCGCCGTATATTTCCCAGCCTATAAGTATCTCCTTTATTCCGTCCCCGTCAATGTCACTGAACTCAACCCTGTCAACACCGCCTGCAACTATACTGCCCGTTGCAACCGAACGCCATTTGTTTTTCTTATATTTAATAAGGTTTACGTTCATCTTTATCTGTTCGCCGTCATCGGTTAAGTAAAACGCAAACGCCTCTAAACTGCCGTCGCCCTCAATATCTTCAAGGATTATCGCAGACCGCCTGTCACCGTTAGAGGGATATTTAAGCGTATATTCCTCTATACCCTCGTTTAGAGCCTGCAAAATCGGCTTTACGTCCCCCGTAGGTTTAGGCGGACTTAACAGTTCGTCTGTATCTACCGTAAAAAGTCGGCAACCGCAAAGTCCGAAACAAATCAAGGCGGTAAGCAGTATACAAAACGCTTTTTTGAACATTACGGTCACACCTCCGAGCAAACATAAGTATACATAATAGATTATAACATATACATATTCAAAAATAAAGAATTTTTTTAAGCAATAAGTTGAAAGTTTGAGAAAATTATTGTATCATAATAATGTTAATTATTTTGTGGGAGAAGTATAAATGGACGATAAAAGACTCGAACAGTTATTATTAACCGTTCAAAAGCCCGGAAGATACTCCGGCGGTGAGATAAACAGCGTGATAAAGGACAAATCGGCAGTGGACGTGCGGTTTG
>CALGCE010000061.1 GCA_937884625.1 uncultured Clostridia bacterium | reverse complement strand
GGAACTGAAAAGTTACAAGAGCGAAGCGGTACCTATGCACGGATACGATAATTCAGTTTCCATTGACATACCTGCTATGTCGGTAACCTATTATAAAGTACCGGCAAAACGAAATGTCACGAAAAACAAGGAATAATTATTTAAATTTTTAAATATTATATAAAGTTGTACAAATATTAACATTTACGGGAGATGTTATTGTGTCAAAGAAAAAATGTGTTGCTATGTTACTTGCAGGAGGTCAGGGTAGCAGACTGGGTGTCCTTACGGGGAAGATAGCAAAACCTGCCGTGCCTTACGGCGGTAAGTACAGAATTATTGACTTTCCGCTTTCAAACTGCATTAATTCCGGTATAGATACGGTAGGAATACTCACACAGTATAAGCCGTTGGAACTTAACGATTATGTCGGCTCAGGCAAACCGTGGGACCTTGATAGGCAAAACGGCGGTGTTCATATTTTACCTCCTTATCAGGGGCAAAAGGGCGGAGATTGGTATAAGGGTACCGCAAATGCGATATATCAAAATATGGAGTTTATTTCAAGATATGACCCCGAATATGTATTAATACTGTCGGGCGACCATATTTATAAAATGGATTATTCCAAAATGATAAGTGAGCATAAGGCTAATAATGCGGCTTGTACCATAGCCGTATTGGAGGTAGAACCCGAAGAGGCATCACGTTTTGGAATAATGAATACTAATCCAGACGGAAGTATTTACGAATTTGAGGAAAAACCGAAAAACCCAAAGAGTAATTTGGCGTCAATGGGAATTTACGTTTTTTCTTGGGATAAACTTAAAAAATATCTTACCGAAGACGAGCAAAACAGTAATTCGTCCAACGATTTCGGTAAGGATATTATCCCTGCAATGCTTGACGCAAAAGAAAAAATGATGGTTTACAGATTTAACGATTATTGGAAAGACGTAGGTACGGTAGATTCCCTTTGGGAGGCAAACCTTGACCTGTTAAATCCAAAAATAAACCTTAATTTATCCGATGATGCGTGGCGTATTTATTCAAGGACTAACAGCCTGCCTGGGCAGTATGTATCGTCTGCTTCAAGCGTTGAAAATTCTCTTGTTACCGACGGTTGCGAGGTCTACGGAAAACTTGATTATTCCATTCTTTTTGAGAATGTAACGGTCGAGGAGGGTGCAAGTGTGGAATATTCGCTTGTTATGCCCGGTGCGGTAATTAAAAAGGGTGCTGATGTTAAATACTCGATAATTGCCGAAAATGTAACGGTCGGCGAAGGTGCAAAAATCGGAGAAGACCCACAGGCGACCGAAAATGGAGATTGGGGAATTACCGTTATAGGCGACGGTATAAACGTAGGTAAAAATGCAGTTATATCAGCCAAAAAAATGATAACCGAAAATGTTAAGGAGGGCGAGAAGATATGAGAGCATCAGCAGTTGCCGGTATTATATTTGCAAATTCGTACGACGAATTGCTTGAAAAATTGACTTCTAACCGCTCTATGGCATCGGTGCCGTTTGGTGGAAGATACCGTCTTATAGACTTTTCACTTTCAAACCTTGTCAATGCAGGTATAACCAATGTAGGTGTTATTACGAAAGAAAATTACCGTTCCCTTATGGACCATATAGGCAGCGGTGTATATTGGGACCTTGACCGCAAAAACGGCGGACTTCGTATTTTACCTCCGTATAACATAAGGGGTGCTAAAAGGTACAACGGATATATTGAAGCGATAAACGGTGCTATGGATTTTATTAACCGTTGTAACTCTGAATATATGATAATATGTGAAAGCGAAGTTGTAGCAAACGTCGATATATCGCAGGCTGTTAATTATCATATAGAAACACACGCTGATGTTACGGTAGTATATCATAACGGTAGATTTCCTAAAAACCACCCCGATACAATGCTTTTGTCGTTTGATAAAGACGGCAGGGTAAATAATATTGACTTTCCTGACGTTGAGATAAACGGTAATGCAGATTACAGTCTTGGAATTATGATAATAAGCCGTAAACTTTTGGTGCAACTTATAGAGGATGCATACAACAGTGAAAGTCTTGGGATTAACAGGGATATTCTAGCCCCTAAAGTATCAAAACTACGTATATACGGTTTTTGTCATAAAGGTTTTGCAGAGGTTATTGACAGTGAAAAAACGTATTATGACGCTAACAGACTTTTGCTTAACGATGATGTAAGACATGATTTGTTTAACAGGTCAAGACCTATATTTACAAAAACAAAGGACGATATGCCAACCCGCTACGGAACGAAATCACAAGTAGAAAACAGTTTTATTGCGGACGGATGTATTATAGACGGTACCGTTAAAAACAGTATACTTTTCAGGGGCGTAAAGGTAGAAAAGGGTGCAATTATTGAAAACAGTATATTAATGCAGGGAGTCTGTGTTTCACAGAATGCACAGTTAGACTACGTTATTTCCGATAAAGATGCATCAATAGGTGCAGATATGATATTAAAGGGAACTTCCAAAAAGACCTTTTTAGTAAAGAAAAATCAAACGTTATAAAAAGGAGACCGAAATGAAAGTATTATTTGCATCAAGCGAAGCATATCCCTTTGCAATGTCGGGCGGACTTGCCGATGTTGCAGGGGCGTTACCAAAAGCACTTCGTAGACGGCTTGTAGGTTGCAGGGTAGTAATGCCTCTTTATGGCAGTATAAAGGAAGAATTAAAGGAAAAAATGACCTTTATATGCAGTATAACCGTACCTGTTTCGTGGCGTAGGCAGTATTGCGGTATTTTTGAGGCACATATAGACGGTGTTATTTATTACCTTATTGATAATCAGTATTATTTCAAGCGTGACGGTCTTTACGGTCACTATGACGATGCAGAGCGATTCGCATTTTTTTCAAGGGCAGTTCTTGAAATAATACCGCATATAGGATTTAAGCCCGATATAATTCACTGCAACGATTGGCAGACGGGTATGGTGCCTGTGTATCTTAATGAGTTTTATCGCAGTGACCCGATTTATTCGGATATAAAAACGGTATTTACAATACACAATATTCAGTATCAGGGTAAATACGGTCACGAACTTTATTCGGACGTTTTAGGTCTGCCTGAGGGCAGGGAGGGAATAGTCGAGTATGATAACTGCGTTAATCTTATGAAGGGTGCAATACAGTGTGCCGATAAGATTACGACGGTATCGCCCACATATTCCCGTGAAATATTAGAGCCGTATTACTCACACGGTCTTGATAATATTTTAAGTCAGTTTACCTTTAAACTTACGGGTATAGTAAACGGTATTGATTATGATGTATATAATCCTGAAACCGATGAGATGATTTATAAGAATTTTACAGTAGACGATATGTCGGGCAAGGCTTATAATAAGAAATGCTTACAAAAGGATTTAGGATTGCCACAGCGTAGTGATGTACCTGTAATAGGAATGGTTACACGCCTTGTTAAGCATAAGGGTATTGACCTTGTAAAATGCGTGTTTGAGGAACTTTTAAAGGCTGATTTGCAGTTTGTGATTTTAGGTTCGGGCGAATGGGAATTTGAAACCTTTTTTCACGAAATGGCAGGTCGTTATCCCGATAAAGTGGGGCTTAAACTCGGATTTGATACAAACCTTGCACATAAGATTTATGCAGGTTCAGATATGTTCCTAATGCCGAGCAACAGTGAGCCTTGCGGTCTTGCACAACTCGTAGCACTTCGCTACGGTACAATCCCGATAGTAAGGGAAACGGGTGGACTTAACGATACCATTAAGGATAGCGGAAACGGCGAGGGCAACGGATTTACCTTTGCTAATTACAACGCACACGATATGCAAAATACCGTCTGGCGTGCACTCGCAGGCTATGCGGATAAAAATGGTTGGGCGATACTCCGTAAAAGGGCTATGGAGTGCGATAACAGTTGGTCGTCATCTGCAAATAAATATATACGGCTGTATAAAGAAATCATTTCACAGTAACGGAGTTATTTATGTCAAACTTTATTGAAATACTGAAAACCGTTTTTTTGGGTATTGTTGAGGGTATAACCGAGTGGCTTCCCATCAGCAGTACCGGTCATATGATATTGGTAGACGAGTTTATTAAACTTAATTTAAGAGCCGAGGTTATGGATATATTCTTAGTTCTTATACAAGTCGGTGCAATTCTTGCAGTTGTTATAATGTTTTGGAATAAAATATGGCCTTTTCATATGAAAAAAACGGTTGTCAAGCCGTTTTTTAAGTCAAAAAACGGTATAGCACAGTTTTGCAACGACTACATATATATGGACAAAATCATTTTATGGCTTAAAATATTTGTTGCCTGTATTCCGGCAGGTATTTTAGGTATAGTATTTGATGACCAGTTAGACGAAATGCTTACGGGCGATAAGCGTGCATACGTTGTTGCAACTACACTGATTTTATACGGTATACTGTTTATAATAATTGAAAGTATAAACAAAAAAGAACGCTTTGACAGTGTGGATACATTGCCCTTTAAAACGGCGTTTTTTATCGGTTTAATACAGGCTTTGTCAATAGTACCAGGAACTTCAAGAAGCGGTGCTACTATTTTAGGTGCAGTGCTTTTGGGTACTTCAAGAACCGTTGCGGCAGAGTTTTCGTTTTTTCTCTCAATTCCGGCGATGATCGGAGGAAGTGGCATTAAAACATTGCAATTTTTTATCGACGGAAACACCCTTACGGGATATGAAATTTCTATTATTCTTATCGGCGGTATAGTGGCGTTTATAGTGTCGGTATTTGCAATTAAATTTATGCTTTCGTTCATTAAAAAGCACGATTTTAAACCTTTCGGCTATTACAGAATTGTTTTAGGTATACTAGTTTTAGTCAATTTTTTAATTGCAAAGTAAAACGTATTTAACAAGTCATTAATGTTTCACATAATATGAATTGAAGAAATTTATTTTTCTGCTGATTAAAATAAAGTTTAGTCGGTAAAAATATAACCGTAAAGATTTTGCGGAGAGTGAAACATTAATGAATATTAAACGTGGAGAAATATACTATGCGGATTTAAGTCCGGTAATCGGTTCCGAACAGGGCGGTGTACGTCCCGTGCTTATAGTTCAAAACGATGTTGGCAACAGATACAGTCCAACCGTAATAGCGGCGGCAATAACAAGCCAAAGGGATAAAACAAATCTTCCTACCCATATAAAGGTACAAGCCGACGGTTGCGGTCTTGCAAAGGACTCTATAGTTTTGCTTGAACAGGTACGCACCATTGACAAACGCAGACTTAAAGAAAAAATGGGAAGTCTTGATTTGTACGCTATGGATATGGTCGATAAGGCACTGTCTGTAAGTTTCGGACTTGAAAACACTGGCAGTTATTCAAATGTGGCTACATAAGATAGCCATAAATATCAGGCTGTGACAGTTTTGTCACAGCCTGTTTTAGTATAAATAATAAGTGTTTTACTTGTAAAATGCCAAATTTTGTGATAGAATAAGTTGTATTTGATTGCAGGAGATGGATTATGTTAAAAATATCTGTTGCTATGACTTCATATAATGGAGAGCAGTTCATACAAACACAACTTATTTCGCTTTTAAAACAGATTAGAAAACCCGACGAAGTAATAATAGTCGATGACGGTTCTGATGATAATACCATAGAAATTATAAGAGAGTTTATTTCAGAAAACGGTTTGAGTAATTGGCAACTTGTCATAAATGATGAAAATTTAGGATTTAAGCAAAATTTTAAAAAAGCACTTTCACTTACAACGGGGGATATCGTATTCTTGTGTGACCAAGATGACGATTGGTGCGAGGATAAAATAGAAAGTATATCAAGTATTTTTTATACCGAACCCGATATACTTGCCGTTAATTCTTCTTTTACCGTCATTGACGCCGAAGGAACACAAAGTGATTTAACGCTTAAACGTGGCAAAAACAATTACGGTATGATTGACGAAACACTTAAAAAGCAACTTACAAAAATAAGGCTTTCTTCTGTCATTCACCGCAATATTTCGCCCGGTTGCACGATGGCGGTAAGGCGTGAACTTGTAGATGAGTACGTTAAAACTACCGAATGTATACTTCCTCACGATTATGAACTTAATATTATGGCGGCTTCAAAAAAATCACTGTATTTTTACGATGCACCGCTTATTAATTACAGAATACACTCTTGTAATGCCATAGGACTTAGCGTAAAACCGCAAAGCCGTACTGAAATTGCAACCGAAAAACTTGCGGCGGCACGGGTGGTATACGCCTGTACCGAAAATAAATCAATATTAAAACTTTATGGTGAGAGACTGCACGCACTTGAAACGTTAAGTCTTTTCGGTGTAATTAAATTATGGTTTTATAAAGATTATTATAAGTATTTTCCTTTCAGGGAAAGGATAGGGGACATACTTTATATATTCGGCAGAAGATAAAAGGAGCACTATTATGGATATAAAACAGGAATCACTTAAAAAGCATTATGATTGGCAGGGTAAAATCGAGGTTGTGTCAAGAACTCCCGTAACGTCAAGCGAAGAACTTTCATTGGCGTACACACCGGGCGTAGCACAACCGTGCCTTGAAATTGAGAAAGATTATAATAAATCTTTTGAACTTACCCGTAGACATAATTTGATAGCGGTAATAACCGACGGTTCTGCCGTATTGGGACTAGGTAATATCGGTCCTGAGGCAGGTATGCCTGTTATGGAGGGTAAATGCGTACTGTTTAAGGAATTTGCAGGGGTTGACGCATTTCCGTTGTGTATTCGTACTAATGATGTTGACGAACTTGTACGCACAATATATCTATTGTCGGGAAGTTTCGGCGGTATAAATCTTGAAGATATTGCAGCACCCAGATGTTTTGAAATTGAAAAGAAACTTAAAGAGTTATGCGATATACCCGTTTTTCACGATGACCAACACGGTACTGCAATAGTAGTAGCGGCGGCAATGCTTAACGCACTTAAAATAGTAAAAAAGGATATTAAGGATATTAAATGTGTAATAAACGGCGCAGGTGCGGCAGGAACTGCCATAGGAGAGCATCTTTTAAAACTTGGCGTTAAAAATCTTGTTATGTGCGATAAATTCGGTGCAATATGTGACGGTATGCAACTTTCGAATGCACATAATAAATTAGCAAAAAAAACAAACCCCAATCACGAGCAGGGTTTGCTTAAAGATGTTATAAAAAATGCAGATGTATTTATAGGCGTATCTGCACCTAATATTGTTACAAGAGAAATGGTATCTACTATGTCTGATAATGCAATAGTATTTGCAATGGCAAACCCGACACCTGAAATTATGCCCGATGAAGCACTCTTAGGCGGAGCCAAGATAGTGGGTACGGGCAGAAGCGACTTTAATAACCAAATTAACAATGTATTGGCATTCCCCGGTATTTTCAGAGGTGCTTTGGATGTGCGAGCAAGTGACATAAATGATGAAATGCAGATGGCGGCATCCTATGCTATTGCGTCACTTGTATCGGATGATGAACTGTCAAGCGAATACATACTTCCCAAAGCGTTTGACAAAAGAATAGCACCAACAGTTGCAAAAGCCGTTGCCGATGCCGCTATAAAAAGCGGTGTGGCAAAAATTAAATAGTCGCTTTGCAAAAACTGTCGTTAGGCTATGTTTATGCGCCCTTATAATACTCGACTGCTTTTATCATAAAGTCGGTGGTAACCCCAAAGTATTCCGCAAGAGAATAGACGTTATCATAACCCGATTTTATTGCTTTTTCAAACTGATACTTCGGTATCAGTTTTTTTATTGCCCAGCAGTTTGCCCTGTTTTCGTGTTTGCCTCTTATATCAAGCGGGGAATAAATGTTATAAAAACTGTAAGTTTCGCAGTGTCCGAGTTCGTGTGCAAGACACACCTTTTCTTCCGCACAGGTCATATTGTTATCAAGTGCTACGTACATACCGCTTTCGCATTTCACCGAAACGGAACGGTTTTGGGGCAGGTTAAATCTGTCTACCGTTATTCCGCTTCTTTCGGCAATCCTTAAAAGTTTAGTTGTCTCCATTCTTTCTCTCCTTGATATACTGTGCGTAACGCTTGACCTCGTTCCACATTTCGTCGGTCACTTTACCGTCGCCCCCGAACAGGGCCACTTTAAGCGACTCCTCATTACTTGATACGGGGGTTTTACCGTAAAGGTAATCTACGGTTACATTAAAATAGTCAGATATTTTTGAAAGGGTTTCTGCCGACAGCGTTTTTTTTCTGCCCATTTTAAAGTCCGAAAGAGATGCACGGGGTATTTTACATTCACTGCACAATACCGTTATATTTATCCCCTTGTTTTTGCATAGTTCCTCTATACGTTCGTATATTGGTGACATACATATTCCCCCATAAAGCAAAAAAATTACGAAATTTCATAAAATAATACTTGACAATTACGAAAATTCATAATATAATATGCTTGTGGTTATGAAAATTCGTAATTTATTGTTTGCAATTTAAATTTTATTACATAATTTCATAATTGTCAAGTATTTTTTAGGAGGAACAAAGTATATGTACCGTTGTACGGACTGCGGAAAAAGATTTGAGGAAGTAAAAACTGTTTTTGAGGAACACGGACTTGACACACCGCCGTATGAAAAAAGAGTGGTGTGTCCGAGTTGTTACGGGACAAGCATTGAGAGAGTAAGGGCAGAGCATTGCAGATGTTGCGGAGCAAGGCTCCCTGCAAACAAGACGGATTATTGTAATGATTCTTGCAGGATAAAGGGCAGAAAACTGTGGAAAGCACAGTCACAAAGACGAAGGCGGTACACCGAAAGTTCGCTTACAAAGGTTATATCTTTGCTTGAAAGTTACAATAAAGAAAACGGTACCCGTTTAAGTTACGGAAACTTTGTTGCCAAGGTACTGCCGAAGATTAAGGGCGGTGTACAAAATGGAATTTGAAGAAAAAAAGAACTATTTGGGGCTCTACCGAATTTTACAGGCAAAAATTTTAAGACTCGGAGAAATGATGGATACCCAATCGGACAATGCAGAAAAGTATTTAAGACAGCGTGAAAACGCACGTGCCATACGAAATAAAATAGAGGACGACATAGATGCGGTTGACGGCGGTTTACTTACCGAAATTTTATCGCAGAAGTACATATGCGGTCGTTCGCTTGAAGAGATAGCCTATATGACCAATTACTGTAAACGGCAGATAGAGCGTTTGCACCTTAAAGCACTTGACCGACTTGTAATTTCATAAAATTACACTTTACAAAATAAAAATTATGCTATATAATATTAAAAGAACGTTTGTTCGTAATTTGGAGGTGTGATTATGAAAGACAGGGTTATACTTCACTGTGACCTTAATAATTTTTTTGCGTCGGTGTCTTTGCTTTCTAATCCCACCCTATACGATTTGCCTGTGGCGGTTTGCGGAAGTGTCGAGGAAAGGCACGGTATAGTTCTTGCAAAAAACGAGATAGCAAAAAAGTACGGCGTTAAGACGGCAGAGGCAATATGGGAGGCAAAGGCAAAATGTCCCGAACTTGTAACCCTTTCTCCCGATTATAAAAAATATAAAGAGTATTCAAAAAAAGCCCACGAAATTTATGAGCGTTATACCGATTTGATAGAACCTTTCGGTATAGACGAATGTTGGCTTGACGTTACGGGTAGCACGTTTCTTTTCGGCAGCGGTGAGGAAATTGCCCATAAAATACGAAAAGATATAAAAAGGGAACTCGGAATAACCATATCGGTAGGGGTAAGTTTTAATAAGATATTTGCAAAATTAGGCTCCGATATGAAAAAGCCCGACGCCGTAACGGTAATTTCAAGGGAAAACTTTAAGGATAAGGTGTGGAGTTTGCCTGCAAGTGATTTACTGTTCGTTGGTAAAAGTACGGCACAAAAATTAAGGGAAAACGGAATTTTTACGATAGGCGACATAACAAAATGCGATACCGCTACCCTTGAAAGGCTTTTAGGCAAATGTGGCAGGGAACTTAAAATAAATGCATTGGGAGAGGATAATTCCCCCGTTACGCCGATAAGCGAGGATTACACACCAAAAAGTGTAGGCAGGTCGGTAACGCCCGACCACGATATAACCACACCCGATGAGGTTTGGAAAATCTTTTTAGGTCTTTCGGAGGATATTTCACGGCAACTGCGAAGTAAAGGACTTTATGCAACGGGTATACAGGTGCATACGAGAAATACGGCACTTAAAGTAAAGGAAAAATCAATTACCCTGTCAACTTCGGTAAATTCCGCTGTGATGCTTGCCAAAAGGGCAATGCAGTTGTTTGAAAACGTTTACAAATGGGATTTACCGCTTCGCTCGGTCGGATTTAGGGCAATAAACCTAAAAGACGGAAACTCGGCGGTACAGCAAGACTTTTTCGGTGACAGCATCAGCGAAGAAAGACAAGAAAATATAGAAAACTCAATACAGTCGGTAAGAGATAAATTCGGCTTTGAAAGTGTAAAGAGGGGAAGAATAATTAATGAATAAGATGATTAGTCATAAATCGAGAATATAATCTTAAAACGAGATATTTACTTTAATGCTTTCCGTTTGTATAATTAAGTATGAAAGCTTTCAAATACAAAACGGGAGTAAAAGTATGAATAAAACATTTACAAGTAATTTAAAAAAGTATCGGATGTCTCAAAATCTTACACAAGAAAAAGTAGCTGAACTGTTAGGAGTTACGGCACAAACCGTTTCAAGATGGGAATGCGGTCAAACATTGCCGGACGCCCTAACATTACCGCAAATAGCAAGGATTTATGAAATAACGGTTGATGACCTTTATAAAGATAACTTTCGTGCTTACGACAATTACGCACAAAGAATGGCATCTGTATATGACACCACACATGAACCGGAAGATTTTATCCGTGCTGATATAGAGTTTAAAAAACTCATTAAAAAAAGTGAATACTTTGCAGAAGATTGCAGAATACACGGAACGATATATCTTTCAATGCTGGAATACTGTAAGCGGATTGCTGTTGAAAAATTTGATTGTGTTATAAATGAATGCGAGAATAACAATGACACATCTCCTCAAAATCAAACATATTGGAAGACCAGGTATCTAATTATTCGTTATTATATTGAAATCGGTCAAGCATCATATATATGTAAAAATCAGGAAGAACGATTGAAAAATCACATTGATGAATATATGGAGTGGTCAGCACTGATTTATGCGTATTATCATACGGGTATTTTTGACAAAGCATACGATTTCTTTTTACAGGCAAAAGAAAAATTTAGCGATAAATGGGTGATTTATGATATTGGCAGTTATGTTTGCCGTGCTTTAAAAAAATATGATGATTTATATTTTAAAACAAAACTTTTATAAATTTAAAAAAACTTGGAGAAATCTCATTTCCAATGAGTATTTTCTTTATTAATGAAGGAAATAAATATATAAAAACAGGTTGTATAATTTTAGTTGGGGTGATAAAATCTCCAACTTTTTTTACATAAAAAATACAGCCTCACTCTTGATTTGTAAAAATAAAATACCGATATTTGCGAAACAATAAACAATCTTTTTTTACCTTGGAAAATGAGAATAAAATATTCTTATTTGGAATTACTGAATCGCTATATGGTTTATATCCACCTTTTCCATCGCTTTTAACTGGTGGTTCTTTGGAGAAATAATAAGCAAAG
>CALGCE010000060.1 GCA_937884625.1 uncultured Clostridia bacterium | reverse complement strand
GATGTATCCGTGCTTACTGGGCAGGCACTTGATGCGGCGGGAATGACTATCGAAAACACCAAACAGCAAAAACAGCAATATTCGGAAAAGGGTAATAAAAGTACCAAAACACCAACCCTTGCAAAATACGGAAGAGACCTTACCGAAGAAGCAAGACTTGGTAAAATAGACCCTGTAATCGGCAGGTCAGAAGAGATTGAAAGGGTAATACAAATTCTTTGCAGAAGAACAAAAAACAACCCTTGTTTAATAGGAGAACCCGGTGTAGGAAAAACCGCAATAATCGAGGGACTTGCCCAAAAAATTGTAGAGGGCAATGTACCTGAAATATTGCTTGATAAAAGACTTTTCACACTTGACCTTACGGGAATGGTTGCAGGTACAAAATACAGAGGTGATTTTGAGGAAAGAATAAAGTCGGTAATTGAAGAGGTAACTAATACCGATGATATAATTCTGTTTATTGACGAGGTACACACAATAATCGGTGCAGGTTCTGCAGAGGGCTCAACAGACGCCGCCAATATTTTAAAACCGTCACTTGCAAGAGGTGACTTTCAACTGATAGGTGCCACCACAATATCCGAATACCGTAAAAATATAGAAAAGGACTCCGCACTTGAAAGACGTTTTCAACCGGTAACCGTACAAGAGCCGTCAATAGAGGACGCAATACTCATTTTAAAGGGTTTGCGTGATAAGTACGAGGCACACCACAAGGTTAAGATTACCGACGATGCCATTAATACGGCGGTTAATTTGTCATCACGGTATATTAACGACAGATTTTTACCCGATAAAGCAATAGACCTTATTGACGAGGCGTCATCAAGGGTTCGTTTGAGTTCCTGTAAGTCACCCGATAATATCAAGGAATTAGAGGAAAAAATATTATCAGTTCAGGCAGAAAAAGAGGACGCCATTAATTCACAGGAATTTGAACGTGCCGCAACACTTCGTGATAATGAAAAGAAACTGATTTCAGAGCGTGACAGTCTTAAATCAGAGTGGAACAAGAAAAACGACCATATTTCAGGCGAAGTTACGGCAGAAAGTATAGCGGAAATAGTATCTTCTTGGACAGGTGTCCCCGTTGTACAACTTACAAAAGAGGAAAGCGAACGTCTGCTTAATCTTGAAAACGTACTTCACGAAAGGCTTATAGGTCAAGACGAGGCGGTGGTTGCCGTTTCAAAGGCTATAAGACGTGGCAGAGTGGGACTTAAAGACCCAAAACGTCCGATAGGTTCATTTATATTTTTAGGACCTACGGGAGTAGGAAAGACCGAACTCTGCAAAGCACTCGCCGAGGCTATGTTCGGCAGTGAAAATATGATGATAAAACTTGATATGTCGGAGTATATGGAAAAGCATACCGTATCAAGGCTAATAGGTTCGCCTCCCGGTTACGTGGGATTTGAGGAGGGCGGACAACTAACCGAAAAGGTAAGACGCCAACCCTATTCCGTTATCCTTTTTGATGAAATTGAAAAGGCACACCCCGACGTTTTCAATATACTTCTTCAAATACTTGAAGACGGTATTTTGACCGATTCACAGGGCAGAAAAGTCGATTTTAAAAACACTGTAATAATAATGACCTCTAATATCGGAGCAAGGCAGATAACCGATAAAAAGTTAAGTTTCGGTTTTTCCGATGTAAGCAATGAAACAACCGATAACGACAGTATAAAGCAAAAGGTTTTAAGCGAACTTAAAGAGGCGTTCAGACCTGAATTCTTAAACCGTGTTGACGATATAATTGTATTCAGAAAACTCGAAAGGCAAGAGATTGGCAAGATTGCATCAAAAATGCTTGAAAATCTGCAAAAAAGACTTGAAAATCTAAATATTACCGTTGATTTTACCAATGCGGTAATAGAGAAACTTGCAGAAAAAGGGTTTGACGATATATACGGTGCAAGACCGCTTCGCCGTGAAATACAAAGCGATATTGAGGACGCTATGAGCGAAAAAATATTAGACGGAAGTATTAAAAACGGTAATGCGGTAGTCTGTGATTATACGGATGAAAAGTTTGAATTTACCGTTAAATCCTAAATAAGAGCCTAAAAAAAGAGCATATTAAGCAAAAATTCATGCTTAATATGCTCTGCTTTTATTTTATTATTAAAAGCGTTTAATAAATTTCATAATTTCACAAAACGGTATAATTGATATTGCCAAACCGAAACTTATAAAGAATTGAGTTGTTGTAAGGACTTTCAGTCCCAAAACAGCACCTACGGGAGTTAAAATCGTAAACAGCATTATAAACAACGTAATTATGGTTGAGATTTCCATAAATCTGTTTGTTTTCGGTTTTACCGTAAATACAGAACGTGTTGTCCTTATGTTAAACGAATGAAAAATCTGCGTTATACCGATAGTAGCAAAAGCCATCGTAACGGCAATATCAGCACCCCATTTGATACCGATAAAGTATGAGAGAACAGATATAAAAGAAATATACATTGCTTCAATCAATATGTTTAAAACCGAATGAAAATCTAAAATACGTCCAAGTGTCGGTTTTTCAAACATTACGCCGTTTTCTGCTTTTTCTTTGCTTAAAGATATTGCAGGGGCACAATCGGTAAGTAGGTTAATCCAGAGCAGTTGTACGGCGGCAAGGGGAGGTACGCCGAATATTAACATACCTATGATATATGTAAGTATCTCGCCAAAGTTACAACTGAGCAAATATGTAACCGATTTCTTTATGTTTGCAAAAAGCCCTCTGCTTTCCCGTATCGCATTTACAACCGATATAAAATTATTGTTTGAAATAATAATATCCGCATTTCCCTTTGCGATATCGGTGCCGAGTTTACCCATAGCACAACCGACGTCGGCAGTTAAAAGTACGTCACTGTCGTTGAAATTTTCACCCGTGACGGTTACCGTTTCGCCGCAATCCTTAAATGCCTTAACTATCCGCAACTTATCCTGCGGAGTTATCCTTGCAAAAACACTGTATTTTTTTATGTTGCCTTTTAATTCTTCATCGGAAAGTTTTGCAAGGTCACTTCCGCTTATCGCTTCTGTTCCGTTTTTAAGTATTCCTATTCTTCTTGCTACCGCTTTTGCGGTAAGAAGATTATCACCCGTTATCATAACGGTGTGTATTCCTGCATTATCGCAGGTCGCAATACCGTCTATTGCCTCCTTGCGTGGTGGGTCGTCAAGTCCTAACAAACCTACAAACGTTAAATTATTTTCAATACTGTCGGGCGTTGGATTGGCAGGAATATCATCAAGCGGACGTATTGCAATACATACAACCCTTAACGCATTTTCCGCCATACTGTTATTCATTTCAAGTATTTTGTTTATATCGCACCCTACACAGTTAGGTATGACGTTTTCAGCAGCACCTTTTACAATGGCAAACGGTTTTCCGTTAATCATATTAATACTTGTCATCGTTTTTCTGTCAGAATCAAACGGGATAATACCGACTCTCGGGAAGGTGTTTTCAATGTCTTGCTGTGACATAGAATTATACTTCATACATGCATTCTTAATTGCCTGTTCGGTAGAATCGTTATCAAGCGTAGAACAGGTGGCGGCAAGACGGAGTGCCATAGCAGACCTTTCGTCTATATCGCCACTTTCAAGTTCTATTGTCTGTTCGCCGTCAAATATGCAACTTAACGTCATTTTATTTCTAGTGAGCACGCCTGTTTTATCAGAACATATAACGGTTGTTTTTCCGAGCATTTCAATTGCTTCGGTTTTTTTAATTATTATACCGTCTCTTACTATTCTGTTAAGGCCCAGTGCTATAACAACCGTAGAAATTGCAGGCAGTCCTTCGGGTATGGCGGCAACCGCCAAAGCAATAGAGTTTAGCATTGTCCTTACAGTCATACTTGCAAAGGGTTCGTCACTGTGAAAATTCTGTATAAGCCCTATTATAAAAGTTATAACACAAATAAAAATTATTATCGTATTAACAAGTTTTCCCGTATTGTCAAGGGCAGACTGCAACGGTAACTTATCTTCGCCCGTTTGTTGTAATATTGAGGATGTATGACCGATTTCGGTATCAAGTCCCGTTGCAACCACTACGGCTTTTGCAGTACCGTGCACAACATTGCAACCCGAAAATACCATATTACTTCTGCCCTCAACGGGAGTTATGTCGTCAACCGTTATATCGGCGTTTTTTTCTACGGGTATGCTTTCTCCTGTCAGTGCCGACTCGTTACAACGAAAACCGTCTGTTTCAATTAGCCTTGCGTCGGCAGTAATATAGTCGCCCTCTTTAAGCAACATAATATCGCCGACTACAAGTTCATCAGATAAAACGAGTTTTACTATTCCGTCACGCAATACGGTAGACTTAGGATTGGTTACACTTTTAAGAGAATTTAACGCATCGTCGCCCCTATATATGTTAAACGCACTGATGAGTGCATTTAACACTATTATGGCAATTATAAGCAGGGGAGAGTAAAAATTACTTTGCTTATATACAAGCGAAATAACAAAACTGATTATTGCCACAATAGTCAGAATGTATACGGATTTGGTGTTTATTTGTGTAATAAATCGTTTGAAATAAGTGGGCTTTTCGATATTCTCAATAACGTTATGCCCGTTTTGTTCAAGACGCATATCCGCAACGCCGTTTGCAAGTCCCATTTCCTTGTCAACCGACAGTTCGCCTAAAACCTCACTAATTTCAGAACTGTGCCAAATCATTTCATCACTCCGTAAAATAAATTAACCGTAAATCGGGAATTTTGCACAAAGTTCTTGTACTTCCTTTGAAATACGTTCTGCATTGGCATCAAAATCAAAAATAGCATCTTTAATAAATCCTGCAATAAGTAACATTTCTTCTTCCTTAAATCCACGTGTTGTTACGGCAGGTGTACCTATTCTAAGACCGCTTGTAATGGTAGGCTTATTCGGGTCGTTTGGAATGGTGTTTTTGTTAGCGGTAATGTGAACCTCATCAAGACGTGCTTCAAGTTCTTTACCTGTAACACCGAAACGGTTAAGTTTAAGCAGCATTAGGTGGTTATCCGTACCGCCCGATACTATATCAATACCGCTTCTTATGAGTTCCTTACTTAAAACAGATGCATTCTTTACAATCTGTTTTTGATAATCTTTAAATTCATCGGTAAGTGCCTCGCCTAATGCTACTGCCTTGGCGGCAATTATGTGCATAAGAGGACCGCCCTGAACACCGGGGAATATCGCTTTATCAATCTTCTTTGCATATTCTTCCTTGCAAAGAATTAAACCGCCACGTGGACCTCTTAAAGTCTTGTGGGTAGTAGTTGTAACAACATCTGCATAAGGTACGGGTGACGGATGTACACCTGCGGCTACAAGACCTGCAATATGTGCCATATCTACCATTAGGTAAGCACCGACTTCGTCTGCAATTTCTCTGCAACGCTTAAAGTCAATAATTCTTGAATATGCACTCGCACCTACAACGATTAATTTAGGCTTACATTCGAGTGCGGTTTTACGCATCTGCTCATAGTCAATCATTTCGGTTTCATCGTTTACACCGTAGGGAACAACATTAAAGTATTTACCCGAAATATTAACGGGGGAGCCATGTGAAAGATGTCCGCCATGCTGTAAGTTCATACCCATAACGGTATCGCCCGTTTCAAGAAGTGCAAAGAAAACTGCAAGGTTGGCACTCGCTCCACTGTGCGGTTGTACGTTTGCGTGTTCTGCACCGAAAAGTTTTTTAGCACGTTCTCTTGCTATTTCCTCAACTATATCAACACATTGGCAACCGCCGTAATAACGGTGTGCAGGATAACCTTCTGCATACTTGTTTGTAAGTACGCTTCCTGCCGCCAACAAAACAGCCTTTGATACAATATTTTCCGATGCAATAAGTTCAATATTGTGCTGTTGGCGTTCAAGTTCAAGATTGCAGGCATTTGCAACCTCACTGTCATAGTTTTTAAGTTCATCAAAAAAATTCATTTTAATATACTTCCTTTACACATTTAATTCTGATTTTATTTCATTTGAGTAGTATTTTTCAAGTATCGGATTTACACTGTTACTTATAAATTCTTCTACCTGTGAAACACTTCTTCCAATATACTTTGAGGGTTGCAGTTGAGAGAGTATTTCCTCTTTGTTAAGCGGTATACGCTCATCATCGGCAATTTTATCAATAAGATTGTTCTGTCCGCCTTCGAGTTTTACCTTAGCCGCCGCCTCGTGAGAATACACCCTTATGATTTCGTGTAATTCTTGACGGTCACCGCCACGTTTAACCGATTCCATCATAATATTTTCGGTAGCCATAAACGGCAATTTTTCCATAACTCTACGCTCGATGACCTTTTCATAAACCACAAGACCTGATGTTACGTTTATGTAAATATTAAGAATTGCATCAACCGCCAAAAACGCTTCCGCTACCGATATTCGTCTGTTTGCACTGTCGTCAAGTGTACGCTCAAACCACTGGGTAGAGGACGTAAACGCAGGATTAAGTGCGTCACAAATTACATATCTTGCAAGGGCAGATATACGCTCACACCTCATCGGGTTACGTTTGTATGGCATAGCAGATGAGCCTATTTGGGATTTACCGAACGGCTCTTCCATTTCTTCAAAGGATTGCAAAAGTCTTAAATCGTTTGAAAATTTATACGCACTCTGTGCAAACCCTGAAAGTACGGATAAAATGTAGGCGTCTACCTTTCGTGAATAGGTTTGTCCCGATACCGCAACGCAGGACTCAAATCCCATTTCTTTTGCAATTAGATTTTCAAGTTCTTTTACCTTGTTTTCATCATTGTTAAAAAGTTCCATAAAACTTGCCTGCGTACCCGTAGTGCCTTTTGAACCTAAAAGCCTGAGTCTTGATATTTGAAATTCAAGATTTTCAATATCATATACAAGTTCGTTCATCCACAACGTTGCACGTTTTCCGACAGTTGTCAGTTGTGCCGGTTGTAAATGTGTATACGCAAGACAGGGGACAGCCTTATACTTTTCTGCAAAGTCCGACAAATTTTTAAGCACCTGAGTTGCTTTTTTAAGGACAAGTTTTGATGCTTCCTTAATAATTACAACATCGGTATTATCGCCGACGGAACAACTCGTAGCACCAAGGTGAATAATAGGCTCAGCCGTTGGACACTGTTTTCCGTATGCGTATACGTGGCTCATAACGTCGTGACGGACAACCTTTTCACGTTCTTCGGCAACATCATAATTAATATTGTCTTTATTGTCTTCAAGTTCCTTAATCTGTTCGTCGGTAATGTCAAGACCTAATTTTTGCTCGGAACGGGCAAGTGCAATCCAAAGCCGACGCCAAGTTCGGAATTTGAAATTTTCAGAAAATATATGTTGCATTTCACTGCTCGCATAGCGAGTAGAAAACGGAGATATATAACTTTCTTTCAAATCTGGCATATATACTCCCTCCCATAAGTACATATTTAGTTTATTTTATCATTATTGTAAATGATTGTCAACCAAATATATTTAGGATGCATATATTCATAATTTTTGAATATTTTTTGCATATATGCTTGAAAAAGTGATTATTTGGGTGTATACTGTACTTTGGAATTTTGTGAAGGTAGGTGCGGTATGACACGCAAACAGGCAAGGGAAGAAGCGTTTATACTCATATTTGAAAAGGAATTTAATAACGATACGCTCGAAAATGTTTTGGAATTGGCGGTACAGGTCAGAGATATTGAGCCTGATGACTATATTAAGGACGTATATTTCGGTGTATACGGCAACCTTTCGGTATTAGACGAAACTATTTCAAACTGTGCGGTAGGTTGGAGTATTAACCGTATTTCAAAGACCGCCCTTGCAGTTTTAAGACTTGCAATATACGAAATTAAATACTGTGATAAAATTCCCGTTTCGGTTTCAATAAACGAAGCGGTAGAATTATGTAAAAAGTATGCAACAAAAGAAGACGCTTCCTTTGTAAACGGAATTTTATCCACCGTTGCTAAACAGACCGAAAATGATTAACACGTCTATTACAGTAAGCCAACTTAATTTATATGTAAAATCGCTTATTGAAAGCGATACTAAACTTAACCTTATTAGTGTAACGGGTGAAATTTCGAATTTTAAAGACCACTATTCAAGCGGTCATTGGTATTTTACCCTTAAAGATAGCGGTGCGATAGTTCATTGCGTTATGTTCAAATCGTCTGCTATGCGTGTAAAGTTTAAACCCCAAGACGGTATGTCGGTAACTGTAAAAGGCAGAGTATCTTTGTACGAAAAAGACGGACAGTATCAGTTTTATGCAGAAGATATGTCTGTTGCAGGGGAAGGCGACCTTGCTGTCTGTTTTAGGCAAATTAAAGAAAAATTAGAAGAAATTGATTTAATTTAAAAGAATAGTAAATACTATTCTTTTTTTTTACATAAAAAAAGCCCTATCAACCTCAAAAGAATGATAGGGCTTAATATTTTATACTATTGAACTTTTATTATATCTATTGTTTAATAAGTGTACGCGTAGTTGAGGGGGAAGCTTCGAAAAGACCAGCGTGCATGTGATGG
>CALGCE010000059.1 GCA_937884625.1 uncultured Clostridia bacterium | reverse complement strand
TAATGTACTTAAAATCAGACTGAACATTAAATTCAAGTGCCTCTGCCTTACCGTCCATAAGTTTGTAGAGCGTTTCCACATTACTGCCCTCTGAATTTTTAAGTGCCCTTGAAAATCTTAAAACAACGTCTGCAATAATTTTTCTCGGCGATATTATACATTCAAGTCCCAAATTCTCCGCAAGGGATGCAAACTCAGTTCTGTTTACCTTTGAAATTACCTTTGGTACATTTTGAGATGCCGCAAAAAACGATACGAGTATATTTTCTTCGTCCATACCCGTAAGTGCCACAAATGCATCCATTGAGCCTATGCCCTCTTCAAGCAATAATTCCTGTTCGGCACCGTCGCCGTCAACTATATGTGCATTTGGCAGTATTTTGCTGGCACGCTCACATTTGCGTTTATCCTTATCTATTATCTTTACGTTGTTTCCACTTGAAAGAAGAAGTTTTGAAAGATAGTACGCCGTTCTGCTTGCTCCCAAAATCATAATATTACGGGCTTGTTTTTGCAAAATACCGATGTCTTTTAAAAGTTTTTGTATCTCAGCAGTTGACGAGGTTATGCCTATTCTGTCACCGCTTTTAAGGACGAAATCTCCACTCGGAATAAATACTTCTTCGCCCCTTTGCACCACACATACAAGATAGTTTCCGTCGTATTTTTTACGCAGTTCAATAAGGCTCATACCGTCAATTACCGAATCGGGTTTGAGCCTTAATTCAACCATTTCAAAATTACGTCTTGAAAATGTTTCTATATTAACTGCACTCGGAAGTTTTAAAATATTAAAGAGTTCCTGTGCGGCAAGAAGTTCCGGATTAATACTGAGGGAGAGCCCGAGTTGCTGTTTCATAAATCCCAAACTCTTATCGTTGTACTCGGGATTTCTAATCCTTGCAACGGTATGTTTTGCTCCCATTTTCTTTGCTATATAGCAACTGAGCATATTAAGTTCGTCAGAACCCGTTACGGCTATAAACATATCGGTTTTTGAAACGTCCGCCTCGTCTAACGTTTCACAGTCGGCAGCACCTCCGCACACACACATTACGTCGTATACGTCGGCTACCTCCGCTATTGCAGACTGACTGTTATCAACCACAACAACGTCGTGTCCCTCTAATACCATTCCCTTTATTATAGCCCTGCCTATTTTACCGCAACCTGCCACTATAATTTTCATAAACAAACCCTCGAATATATCACATTTTTTAACATTATACTACATATGTTTATATATTTCCACAATTTTCAAAAATTTATTTTATTTTGTAATATTCGAGGATAAAAATATCAGACTGCTTTCCCTATTATCGCCGCCATTACGGTTATATCGTCTTCGTGATTATCGGAACGTCTGCGTCTTGCACATTCGCCGATATGGTCGGCAAGGTCTTCTGCACTTCCGTCACGCCATGCTTCAAGTTCGGCACATATCCATTCTGTGCCCTCGCTTACCGCTCCGTCCGACATTATTAACATTATATCGCCCTTGCTCATTCTTATTCCTGCCCTGTCAAAGCCGATATCCCTTAAAATCCCTACGGGCAGTGACGTGCTTACCGCTTTACCCGTCTTTCCAAACCTCCGCACTATTGTGGGTGCCGCACCTGCCTTATAGAGTTCCGCCTCGCCCGTAAACAGGTCGATACTTGCAATATCCACCGTTGCAAGTGACTCATCGGTAGATTTAAAAAGCATTGAAGAATTGAGTATTCTAAGTGAGCAGTCGTAACCGAAACCTGCCTTTAAAAGTCTTGACATAAGCCCCGAAGCCATCGCACCGTCAACTGCGGCTCTGCCTCCCGTACCCATACCGTCACTTAAAACCATAATAAAATGACCTTTTCCGTCATTAAAATAGTTATACGCATCTCCGCACATATTGGAGTTTGACGCACTGATTTGACTTACTCCTATATCAACACTGTATACTGCGTGTTCACTTACAGAAATGAATATTTCTCCCCCTGCTTCATATACATAAGGTACGTCAAAATCCCTTTCGCATACTATTGACAGAGTTTTCATTACCTGTAATTTATTAATTACGGTATCCCCCGTTTTTTTCATTTTAAATTCGATTGTCATTCTGCCGTATTTGTCTATCCTACTGCTACACTCGTCTACCCTTATGTCAATATTTTTAAGTGCTGCCGACGCAGTAAGTGCCGCCGAATTATCAAACTGTTCGTCGTTTGAAAAATCTTCGGCTAAATCTATAAGCATATTGGATATGCCGTCAAATTGGTCCGATACCACCGAACGGACTTCCTCTATTCGATTTTGAGCCGATATTCTTGATGCATACTGCGAATAATTTTTATATACCGCCTCGCCCATTTTATTAATTCTCAAACATCTGCCCTTAAAGTTATCGGGCGCATACTCGGCAGGGCTATATTCACCCTGTTTTACCGCATTTGTCATTTGAAGTATTGCCGATACCGTATCTTCCTTTTTTGTCTCCCAACAGTGAAGACGGAGTTTACAACCTGCACACGCATCGTTTTCTATGTGGGTCATTACCTTTGAAAAGTCAGGCGAATTGATTTTTGAGAGTTGCTTTGACACCTGTTCTACCGTCTGCGATACATCGGATAATGCACCCGATGCCATAGTAAGCCTTAAAGTAAGTGCTTTTTTAATACCCGTCGGTGCCATCACTTTCGGATAGCACGAAAACAGTTTGCCGAGATTAATCCCTGCCGAGCGTGGTATTAAAAGAAACAGTGCGGACCCCAATATAATCTCAACAAATAGCGGTGCAAATGTTGCATTAAAACCGCCGAAAGCACTACCTACAAGGGCAGATGCCACAAGAGCCGCTATCTGTGCATACTTGCCGAGCGAAGAGAACACTCCCGTCATCATACCGCCGAAAGAATATATTAAATAACCCTGCTGACTTCCACCCGTAAGTGCCGCTGAAAATGATACCGCTATACCGCTTACCGCACCCGACAGCGTACCTCCGTATTTTGCAGAAGTTAAAATCAAAAATATACCCAGTATCCTGCCGAGCGAAATACCGTAGACTGCGGTTTTAGACACGCCCATTAAAAGTATGCTTATTACTATCAAAAGCGATGCCATTTCGTCCCCCGAAAGACCTGCACTCCGCCTTTCGATTGCACGGCTTGTCCGACAGACAAAAAAGGTTCCGCCTCCTGCCATCACCGCCTCCGCCACGAGCGTCACAAAGGACGATGCCAACCCATTAAGTGTTACGACCGACGTAATCGCACTAGCCATCAGACAAATACCGCTTAAAAAAAACGGATTTTTTACGATTTTTTTGTAATTTGAAAGCATAAGTTTGATTGCAAGTATGGCAAGCCTTATTTCATGGAAGCAGGTGAAGGAAAATAAACTTAAGTACCTGGTACTTTTTACAATCATGAACGTGGCATTCCTTGTTCTTCTTCTTGCCCTGAACTTGATCCTTGGGGGATTGATGTAATATGGCATGCGACTATCTTTTTATAGATTCTGGAACCGGCGGACTTCCATATCTTGACCACCTGAAAAAGACGCGGCCAGGGGCTTGTTGTGTCTACATCGCCGAAAACAAAAACTTTCCCTATGGAACCAAAACTAAAAGCGAAATCCTGGATTGCCTTATTCCAGTTCTAAAGGATGCGGTGAACCGTTTTGAGCCTAGAGCCATTGTTGTTGCCTGTAATACCATGAGCGTGAATGTTCTTGATGAGTTACGTTCCAGCTTTGACATTCCGGTTGTGGGACTGAAGACCCTGAAGATGATGAAGAAGGCGGGCGTCACGGCGCTCGCGTTCCAGGCGGGACGTCTCGTCCTTCTCGATCGTGAGGCGGTCATCGCCTTTGCGAACCGCCACAAGATCGCCATTGTCGGCATTGACTCGGGCC
>CALGCE010000058.1 GCA_937884625.1 uncultured Clostridia bacterium | reverse complement strand
AGAGAAAATGGCAAAATGCGAAATCTGCAATAAGGAAATTGCTTTCGGAATAAAAGTTTCTCACTCACACAGACGTTCCAACAGAACTTGGAAACCGAATGTAAAAAAGGTAAAGGCTATCGTTGACGGTTCTCCCCGTCGTATTAACGTTTGCACCCGTTGTCTGCGTTCGGGCAAGGTTACAAGAGCAATTTAATTTAAGTCTTATATGGAAGTCCTGCGATGTATTTATACATTTCAGGGCTTTTTGTTTTATACGGAGATATAAATGGAAAAGAGTTATAAAAGCACCAAATCGGCGTGTTATATAGGATATATAGTTCAGTCTATTGTTAACAATTTTTTGCCGATACTTTTTATTGTGTTTCAAAAAAAGTACGGACTTGGGTATGAAAAGTTAGGCAGAATAATTTTAGTTAATTTTTTAATTCAAATTTTATCAGATACGATAACACCGATTATCGTAAGAGCAATAGGGTATAGGGGTTGTGCAATTCTTTGTCACGGACTTTGTGCAACCGGACTTGTTATGCTTTCGGTATTGCCAACAGTAATCGGCGATACATACGTTGCAATACTGCTGTCGGTAATTATATACGCTTTCGGAAGCGGTATAATTGAGGTTATAATAAGTCCTATGATAGAACTTATACCCACAAAGAACAAGGCGGCAAATATGGCTTTTCTGCATTCATTTTACTGTTGGGGACAGGCGTTTACCGTCGTATGTACAACACTGCTTGTAAGTGTGTTCGGTTTTTTAAATTGGAATTTTATTCCGCTTATTTGGGCAACGGTACCATTTATTAATATGTTCTTTTTTATAAAAGTTCCCGTTATAGAGCCGAAAAAAGAAACGGAAAAAATAAAAAATAACAAATTTTTCATAAGCAGGGAATTTATCTGTTTTGTTGTATTTATGCTGTGTGCAGGGACAAGTGAGGTTACAATGGCACAGTGGACTTCTATGTTCGTACAGCAGGGACTTGGCATAAACAAAGTAACAGGCGATATTTTGGGACCGTGTCTTTTTGCAATTGCAATGGGAATAGGCAGGGTGTTTTTTGGTGTGCTTTCGGGCAAATTTTCTTACAGAAAGGCACTTGTGCTTAATAATATTTTATGCTTTCTGTGTTATATAGTTGTTGCTTTCTGCAAAAGTCCGATACCCTGCCTTGCCGCATGTGCTCTTTGCGGTTTTTCCGTAAGCCTCTCCTGGCCGGGCACGTATTCTTTGGCGTCTGCCCGTTTTCCAAACGGCGGTACGGTAATGTTCAGTGCCTTTGCACTGTTCGGAGATTTGGGTTGTTCGCTCGGTCCTTGGCTTTTAGGTTTAATAGCGGATATGTATGATTTGCAAACAGGCTTTTTTGTGTGCTCGGTATTCCCGCTTGTAATGGTTATAACCGCACTTTTCGTTTTAAAAGAAAAAGATTGCAAAGTGAATTGATTTGTTATAGAATGTATTTAGTATATCATTCAGTTTTATAAAACTAAAAAGGGTGTTGCAAATGAAACGCACAGATTACATAAATTGGGACGAATATTTTATGGGTATAGCCGTTTTGTCGTCAAAACGCAGTAAGGACCCGTCTACACAGGTTGGTGCGTGTATAGTTGACAGTGAGAAAAAAATACTCTCTGTCGGGTATAACGGTATGCCGCATCACTGTAATGATGACGATTATCCGTGGGATAAAAATCCCGGTCTTGATTCAAAATATCTTTACGTTTGCCACGCAGAATTAAATGCTATACTTAACTGTCATAACGGGTCGGTAAGAAATTCGGTAGTTTATACCACGCTTTTTCCCTGTAACGAGTGTGCCAAGGCGATTATACAGTCGGGAATAGCGGAGGTTGTTTATTACAGTGATAAATACGCCGATACCGACAGTGTAATTGCATCTAAACGAATGTTTGACAGTGCGGGTGTTAAATACCGTGAGTATAAAACATCAGGCAGGACTATAAACATTGAATTATGATAAAAGCAGTCATTTAGCAAAAAATCCCCTTACCAAATTTGGCAAGGGGATTTAATGAATAATCCAAAGCGAAAACCTATCACTTGCGTGATAGGTTTTCGCTTTGGAGCTGCTAACCGGATTCGAACCGGTGACCTCGTCCTTACCAAGGACGTGCTCTGCCTACTGAGCCATAGCAGCATATCAACGACCTGATTATTATAGTATAACGGTCGAATAAAGTCAAGAATTATTTTTGTTTTTTATTATAAAACTGAAAAAATTAACAATTAATACTTGCAATATTTACTTGTTTTGTGTAAAATAGATTATGTATATATAGCAATATTATGTTAGGATGTGCAAAGTTATGTCGAATCGTTTATTTCAAAGTGTAATTCATCAGATGAAAGAGGCAATTGACAAGTCAGCTAAGGGACTTATCAAATCATCTGTAATGGTACCACACGTTGGAGGATTGGACTCAATCGTACCAACAACAAACAATCTTCCAAAAATCCCAGGTGGAAAGAAACTGG
>CALGCE010000057.1 GCA_937884625.1 uncultured Clostridia bacterium | reverse complement strand
CCCATGGGCTGCTAACGACGTAGACGTAGTTCTCGAGTGCACCGGTTTCTATACCAGCAAGGCTAAGGCTGAGGCTCACATCCAGGCTGGCGCTAAGAAGTGCGTTATCTCTGCTCCCGCAGGTAACGACCTTCCCACTATCGTTTACAGCGTAAACGAGAAAACTCTTACAAAAGAAGATAAGATTATTTCTGCCGCTTCCTGCACGACAAACTGTCTTGCTCCTATGGCAGATACTCTTAATAAGTATGCTCCGATAGTAAGCGGTATAATGACAACCGTTCACGCTTTCACAGGCGACCAGATGGTACTTGACGGTCCTCACAGAAAGGGCGACCTTCGCCGTGCACGTGCCGCTGCTGTTAACATTGTTCCTAACTCAACAGGTGCTGCAAAGGCAATCGGTCTTGTAATTCCCGAACTCAACGGCAAACTTATCGGTTCTGCACAGCGTGTACCGGTACCGACAGGTTCTACAACAATTCTTGTAGCAGTTGTAAAGGGTAAGGATATAACTGTTGAGGGCATCAATGCCGCTATGAAGGCTGCTTCAAGTGCTTCGTTCGGCTATACAGAGGAACCGCTCGTATCTTCCGATATTATCGGTATCACATACGGCTCACTCTTTGACGCTACTCAGACTATGGTTACTAAGATTGACGACGATACCTATCAGGTACAGGTTGTTTCTTGGTACGATAACGAAAACAGTTATACAAGCCAGATGGTTCGTACAATTAAGTATTTCGCAGAAATTTAATAGCAAAACGGGCGAACACAGTTCGCCCGTTTTAGTTTCTGGTTTTCAGTTTTTAGTAAGGGCGGATGTTTACATCCGCCCTGTTTTAATCTTCAATATTCTTATTTATATAATCTACAACGTCACCGATTGTTTTAAGACCTTCTATGTCTTCATCGGGTATTTCAACGTCAAAATCGTCCTCAATTGCCATAAGCATTTCAACAACGTCAAGACTGTCGGCACCCAAGTCCTCTCCAATACGGGTATCCATTGTCATCTGTTCAATGTCAGCATCAAGTTGCTCCGCTAAAATTTGTTTAATTTTTTCAAATACCATAAATTTGCCTCCTGTGAGTATCAATATAACTATAATCAAATAATATGTTGTATCTTTCAATTTGTCAATAGGTTTTTAAAAATTTTTTATTATTGCGTAAAAATTGTTGCAAAAAAAAGAGGATTACCGTATAATGGTAGTCGGTGATTTGTTATGGCTAACGAAAAAATGGTTAAATCCATTACTTCTATGGAAGAAGATTTTGCAAAATGGTATACCGATGTTTGTATTAAAGCAGAACTTATTGATTATGCATCGGTTAAGGGTTGTATGATAATCCGTCCGTACGGTTACGCTATTTGGGAGAATATCCAAAGTATCATGGACGGTATGTTTAAAGATTGCGGTCACGAAAATGTTTATATGCCTATTTTTATCCCCGAAAGCCTTTTGCAAAAGGAAAAAGACCACGTAGAGGGCTTTGCACCCGAAGTTGCGTGGGTTACCCACGGTGGCGAGGAAGAGTTGGAGGAAAGGCTTTGCGTCCGTCCTACTTCCGAAACACTGTTTTGCGACCATTTTAAAAATATAGTTCACTCTTACAGAGATTTGCCGAAACTTTATAATCAGTGGTGCAGTGTTGTAAGATGGGAAAAGACCACACGTCCGTTTTTGCGTTCAAGGGAGTTTTTGTGGCAAGAGGGACATACCTTGCACGAAACTGAAAATCAGGCAAGGGAAGAAACCGAGAGAATGTTAAATGTTTATGCCCGTTTTGCCGAAGAATACCTTGCTATTCCCGTAATAAAGGGACAAAAGACCGAAAAAGAACGCTTTGCAGGTGCGGAAGCAACCTACACAATAGAGGCACTTATGCACGACGGTAAGGCGTTGCAGAGCGGTACATCTCATTATTTCGGTGACGGTTTTTCAAGAGCATTTGAAGTTCAGTATACCGATAAAGAGAATAAACTCTGCTATCCTTTCCAGACGTCTTGGGGAACTACAACCCGCCTTATAGGTGCTGTAATTATGACACATGGCGACGATAACGGTTTGGTACTTCCTCCTGCCGTAGCACCGATACAAACGGTAATAGTGCCTATTGCGTCACATAAAGCAGGGGTTACAGAGAAAGCAACCGAAATTTATGACAGACTTAAAAAGGTATGCAGGGTAAAACTTGATTTGAGCGACCAAACCCCCGGTTGGAAGTTTGCGGAATACGAAATGAAAGGCGTACCGCTCCGCTTGGAGATAGGTCCACGTGATATTGAAAATAATTCCTGCGTTATCGTAAGACGTGATAATGGAGAGAAAACGGTCGTAAGTCTTGACGATTTGGAAACTGCAATACCGCAGTTGCTTATAAAAGTCCGTGACGGGCTTTATGAGAAAGCACTTGCACGAAGAAATACTATGACATATGATGCTCATAATCTTGATGAAATGAAAGATATTGCCGAAAATAAAGCAGGTTTTATCAGGGCTATGTGGTGCGGGGAGCGTGAGTGTGAGGATACACTCAAAGAGGTGGCAGGTGTCACTTCAAGATGTATTCCGTTTGAGCAGGAGCACCTTTCCGATACCTGCGTATGTTGTGGTAAGAAAGCAGATAAAATGCTCTATTGGGGCAAAGCATATTAAGGAATGTCGAGGTTTCCCGGTGCTTCTTTTTAGCACCGGGAATTTCTTTTGAGGGATTATGAGAAACGAAAAAATAGCAATTCAGGTT
>CALGCE010000056.1 GCA_937884625.1 uncultured Clostridia bacterium | reverse complement strand
CGCAGATGCCAGAAATGTCCTGCCTGTTCTTCATACTCTACCTCTGCATCAGAAATAGAAGTAAGACAATGCGGACACCAGTTTATTATCCTCTCGCCTCTGTAAATAAGTCCCTTTTTATAGAGTTCTACAAAAACCTCTTTTACCGCCTTTGAACAACCCTCATCAAGGGTAAAACGTTCTCTGTCCCAATCGCAGGAAGAGCCCATTTTTTTAAGTTGCTCTATAATTCTTCCGCCGTACTGCTTTTTCCACTCCCAAGCTCGTTCTAAAAATCCGTCTCTGCCTAAATCGTCCTTTGTAAGACCTTCTTTACGCATAGCCTCAACGATTTTTGCCTCGGTTGCAATAGATGCGTGGTCGGTACCGGGTAACCACAACGTATCGAACCCCTGCATTCTCTTAAAACGGATAAGTATATCCTGCAAGGTGTTATCAAGGGCGTGTCCCATATGAAGTTGACCTGTAATATTCGGTGGCGGAATAACTATCGTATAGGTTTCCTTACCCTGCTCACGCTTGGCGTGAAAATATTTACCGTCAAGCCACATTTTATAAATGCGTTCTTCAACGTCCTTTGGGTTATACTGTTTTGCAAGTTCTCTGTTCATTTTAAGTTTCAACTCCGAATGAAAAATATTTATGAATAATATTTTTATAAGCGTAAATAATTATACTGTCAGCACGAATAACAGCGTTTGCAATTCGGGCGGACAGACCGCCCGAAATTTTCAAACGAAAAACTCGGACGGTTTTTTACATATAAATTATATGTCAAGTTTCGCCTGCTCTGCCGTACCGTTTTGTTTAAGACTTCCTGCGGCAGGCAGATTTTTTGTACGGTAACGGTGTTCGTTATCAAGTTTGCCTGCTTCGTACCTTTCTGCCGTGAAAATTCTCTGACCTTTCTTCTGTGTCATAACCGCTATACCGCCGTTGTCCCTTGTAGCCTTTGCGGGAACAGACCCTGTATTTACAAGCAACATTCTGTTATTAGTGGATTTTAACAGTATATCACAATCTTCCTTAATATACAATACCGTATGAAGTGTATATTTTGAGCAGTATGCATTTATAAGTTTTTTACGGTTGGTTTTAGTAACATATGACGAAAGCGGTACCTTTGCAATTCTTCCGTTATCAAAGATAAATACCACAAATCCCGAATAATCTTTGGTATCTATCATATAAACCGAACTTTCGCCCTCGTCGTAGTCAAGTCTGCTTGCAACGAAGTCGCCGAGTACACTTGCTTTACCGTCGGAAAAATCAGCCACTCTGCTTTTATACACCTGTGCTTTATCGGTAAAGAACAAAAGGTCTTTATCGCAGGACGACTCTACTATTTGGGTTATTTCGTCGCCCTCTTTAAGTTTCTGTTCTCCGCTCATTCTAAGCGACTGCGGTGTTATTTTTTTGAAATAACCGTCCCTTGTAAAGAAGAGTGTAACGGGAGAATCGTCAAGCACTTCTGATTCTGAAATATCCTCGTCCTCACTTGCGGATATAATCTTCGTACATCTTTCCTTGCCGTATTTTTTCTTTACCTCTTCAAGTTCGTTTATTATAATTCTCTTTATTTTAGACCTTGAATTAAGTATATCCTGCATCTCGTCGATTTCTTTTTCGAGAGCCTCAATATCTTCAAGTCTTTTGAGTATATACTCTTTATTAAGATGACGGAGTTTTATCTCTGCTACATATTCCGCCTGAATTTCGTCAATACCGAAACCTATCATAAGGTTTGGCACTACCTCTTTTTCTTCCCTCGTATCTCTGACTATCTTTACAGCCTTATCAATATCAAGAAGAATTTTCTGCATACCCTTTAAAAGATGCAGTTTGTCTTTCGCCTTTGAAAGTTTGAAGTACACCCGTCTTCTTACACATTCTTCCCTGAATGCAACCCACTCGGATATAATTTCCTTAACTCCCATAACCCTCGGCGAACTTGCAATCAGTATATTGAAGTTACATGCAAAACTATCTTGAAGCGTGGTCATTTTAAAGAGTTTTTTCATAACCTTTTCGGGGTCTGTGCCACGCTTTAAATCAATAGTGATTTTAAGACCTTTTTTATCTGTTTCATCACGAATATCAGAAATTTCTGGTACTTT
>CALGCE010000055.1 GCA_937884625.1 uncultured Clostridia bacterium | reverse complement strand
TTCCATATCTACGAGACCAGCAAGTGTTTCTGTATCCCATGTTTCGATCTTCTGGATTTCGTGTGATGTACGGAAACCGTCAAAGAAGTGAAGGAATGGTACTCTGCCCTTGATTGTTGAAAGGTGAGCTACAGCTGCGAGGTCCATAACTTCCTGTGGGTTTGATGAACAAAGCATTGCGAAACCTGTCTGACGGCAAGCATAAACGTCAGAATGGTCGCCGAATATGTTAAGAGCATGACTTGCTACGCAACGTGCAGATACGTGGAAAACGCACGGAAGCAACTCACCTGCTATCTTGTACATATTGGGAATCATAAGCAAAAGTCCCTGAGAAGCGGTAAACGTAGTGGTAAGTGCACCTGCTGCAAGTGAGCCGTGAACTGTACCTGCGGCACCTGCCTCGGACTGCATTTCGACAACATTAACCTTTGTGCCGAATATGTTTTTTAAGCCCTGTGCCGACCACTGGTCAACATAGTCTGCCATAGGGCTGGACGGTGTAATCGGATAAATTCCGGCTACTTCGGTAAACGCATAAGCAACGTGTGCTGCGGCGTTATTACCGTCCATCGTTTTGAATTTTCTCGCCATTGAAAATTCCTCCTATATATATAAATTGTTTTAGAGACAGTATTTTTACAATCTCATACGTAATATATAATAACACTTTTTTATTCGTCTGTAAACAACAATTTTTTCAAATTTATATATCCGGCTTAAAAGACGGCATTAATTCCAATTTGAAAAGGTTGTTTTTGTGTTTTTTGTCAATTAGTTCCTTTGTTTTTATGTTATCTATCTCGCCTGTGCGTATATACCTGTCAAGTACGTCATAGGTAAAGCCTAAATTTTCTTCATCGGTCTTACCGCAAAGACCGTCAATGGGAACTTTATCAACCAAAACCGACGGCAACCCTAAAAGTCTGCCTATCTGTTTTACTTCATTAACAGTTAAATGTGAGCAGGGACTGAAATCGCCTACCGAATCGCCGTACCTTGTGGAATAACCGACATAATCTTCCGAAAGGTTACAGGTATTTGCAACCCTGCCGTTAAGACTTTGGGACATAGCATAAAGGGTTGTCATACGAACTCTCGGCGGTATATTTGTAATACTTTGATTAGACATCTTAATAGGCATATTTTTATGGATTGCGTCAACAGTATCTTTAATGTTTACAGTATAAGACTTTATACCGAGATGGCTTACAAGCAACTTTGCCATATCTATATCGTGTTGCTCGCCACACGGCATAAGTACACCTATTACACGCTCTCTTCCGAGTGCTTCGACACAAAGAGCGGCGACGACAGAACTGTCCTTACCTCCTGAAATACCGACAATCGCATTACAGTCGGGACCCGTTTTTAAAAAGAAATCTCTTATCCACTCGACACATTCGTCCTTTACCCTTTGTGCATCAAACATAAAATTCCACCTTATACGTCCTTATTAATATAACCTAAATCGTTATCGTCTATAATTTCTCTTATCCAACAGTTTTTAGGGTTTTTCTCCGACTGATACCATTCGGGCGAATAATGAAACCACCGCATTAAAAAGGTACGCAGTGTCGTTCCGTGAGTAAATATAAAGAGCGTATCTACCCCTGTTTTTTGATAATCTCTATGTATCGTACCCATAAACTGATGTATTCTTATCGCCACATCAAATGGGCTTTCTCCAAGCGGAAGCCTTGCATAAAACTTGCCCTGATTTTGTACCTGACGCAGATACTCATCAAACTCCAACTCGCATTTATCGCCCCATTCGCTTTTAGGGATAGAATCAAACAAACCGAATTGCTGTTCGATTAAGGTTATATCTTCCTTTATATCCTCAATTTTTAAAAATTTGTTGAACTGTTCGCTTGTCTGTCTTGTACGCTGATATGGACTTCTCCATATTCTTGCCCTTGATAAATCTATATTTTTATCTTTGCAGTACTGTGCCAACCACTCGCCCTGCTTTGAAGCCTGTTTCAAACCTCTCTCGCTCAAACACACTAAATGGTCGGGCAGACGCTTTTCGTAATTTTCGCCGATATTTGCCAAAGACTCGCCGTGTCTTATTAAAAAAATATGCATACTTTTTTCTCCTGAAAATTAATTTTTAAGTACCTTTTCTTTCTTTTCAATAACATTAATCTTTTTATCTTTGCGTAGATAGATAAACGGATAAAAAACAAAACTGATTACTGTACCTGCCAATACATCGCTAAAAGAATGTTGTTTTAAAAACAGTGTTGAAACGCTTATTATCAGTGTCATAAATACAAATGCTATACGCCATAAAACCGTACTGTATCTCTTTGAATGCCACGCAGTAAACAGTACCGCAAAGGAGCCTATGATATGTACGGACGGGAATACATCGGTATTGGTGTCCGAAAAATACAGAAGTTGCACTATCTGCGTAAATATGTTGTCCCGCTCAAAACTATCGGGACGAAGTTGCTGTTCGTTGGGATAAATTATGTAGGTCAAAAGTGCTATACTGTACGTTATTATTACAAACCAACTGAATTTTTTAAAAGCATCAACGTCATAAAAGAAAGAGTACACCATTATCCACAAGATAAACACAAACCAAAAATAGTACGGTATCACAAAAAATTCGCAAAAGGGAATGTATTTATCAAGAGGAGATGTAATGACGTGATGTTCAATATTAATAAACCGCTCCATTATCAAAAACACAAGACCGTAAAAAGGCCAATAAAGCAGAAGTAAAATATGTTTGTACTCGGGCGATTTGAGTTTATTCGGTTTAAACCCACTGTAATCATACTTTTCCATTTTCTATATCCTTTTGTATATAATTATAAATATTTTCTACGGCAATAAAATCAAAAGAAGTTTTAAGCCTTGAAGACATTATTTCAAGTTTGTTGCCGTCTTTAAGATACGAACAAACAAGACGTGATAACTCATATCCGTCAGTCGCAGTATCAGCAAAACCGTTTGATTTAAAGAAATCAAGATTTTTGGTTTCACAACCCGGTACTGCATCAACAAATATCATAGGAAGTCCTTTGACAGCCGCCTCCGTACTTGAAAGTCCCCCTGCTTTTGTGAGAATAAGACTTGCGGCGTCCATATAAAGCGACACCCTCGTTGTATATCCTACTACCGAAACATTCTCACTATGACCGTCCTTGTTAAGTTTGTTGTAAAGTTTACGGTTATTTCCGCAGATTACCGCAAGATGGGCATCTTCGGGCAACATTTGAGGTAATTCTTCGGTAAGCGTTTTGATAGGACCGCAACCCATACTTCCGCACATAAGTAAAACTATTTTTTTATCAAGGGGAAGATGAAGTTTATGTTTTGCTTTTTCAGGTAAAATGTTATCATAAAACGTGCTTTTTACGGGTATTCCCGACGGTATTAACCGTTCCTTTGATATACCGCCCTTAATAAATTCATCTGTCAACTGCTTATGAGGTATAAAATATCCGTCAACACTGCTTTCATTAGTGCAGGGATAACAGGTATAATCGGTTGCTACAAAATAAGTCGGTATAATATACTTATCGTTTTTTCTTAGTTCGGTCATCATCATCGCCGAAAACAGGTGTGTACATATAACGGCATCATAGTCCGCCTTTTTTAACATTTTTAAAAGCGATTTACAACCGTTTTTCATCAATTCATAAACGATTGATTCTTTGCCTTTTTTAGGCGGATGATTTTCTTCAAAACGGTAACCGATACCGAAAAGTTTGGGTATGTTTCTATATAAAAAGACGTGACCTTTACATATTATACGTGATTTTTCGGGCGACCAAAAAGACAGGGCATCTTTAATTTCACACACTTCGCCCATTTTTTCAAAGTATTCCTTTATGGCTTTTGCAGCAGAGTTATGACCCTCTCCTGTATTACATGAAAGTATAAGAAACCTCATACTTTTTTGTCCCCCTGAAACAAATTTACATATTTTTATTATTATACCACCAAATACCTATACAAACAACTTAAATTTGTAAATTTTTCCGCAAAAATAACACCCCACAATTTTGTGGGGTGTTAAAAACTATTAATTACATTGAATAGGTTAATTAGCAGGTTGGCAACCCTGCATCTCTTTAAGACCTAAATTT
>CALGCE010000054.1 GCA_937884625.1 uncultured Clostridia bacterium | reverse complement strand
CTAAGATTTCATATGTGTATTCTCTAATTAAATCAGAGTTTAATACGCCTTTATGATATGTTTCAATCTTTAAGTTATATGTTCCAACTTGACTAATTGTAAATGTTTCAGGATTATATTCCTCTTCATTGCAATAATATTTAAATGTGACATCAAACGATAATTTATCAACATCTGCAAGTGTACCGATACCATTAGGAACCTGAACGAGAAAACGTAAATCATCATTGTTAATATCACTATCTAATATTAAATTACCATCACTGTCACGAGCATTTGTACCTACTTCTAAATTTTCTCCCTGAGCAAATTCCCCCGGATTAACACTGACAAGTCTAAGGTTTGTTGCTGAAAGAAAAAATCTGGCAACAAGAAGTTCAGGATTCTTCGTTTCAACAGTGAACGTAGCAGTAATTTCCCCGTTGTCACTGACAGGAGAAAAAGTCACATCATACTGTGGAGTACTTGTAGGTTCGTCTTCGGCAGAAATTGAGAAGCAACCGGCAAACATAGTAAAGCATATTGCCATTGCAAGAACTACCGACAAAACTTTTTTCTTAAACATTTGAAATCTCCTAACCGGCTTTTAGCCAAATAATATTTTGTGGCAAGCCACCACTTGAAAACAAAATATAGTATAAGCCAAAATAATACTAATAGTATTATATCATTGCTTTTTGGAAATTTCAAGAGTTAAATTAAATTTTTTTCAAAATTATACATGTTTTTTGTAAAATAATCAGGCAGTCGCTTAAAACAACTGCCTGATTATACTATTTCTCAATTTTCGGTTGTTTGCCGTCTACCGTATCTTTTGTTATAATAATCTTTTTTATATCCCCGTCAGACGGTGTTTCAAACATAATATCCTGCAAAATACCTTCAATTATTGACCGAAGTCCCCTTGCACCTGTTTTACGTTCGATGGTAAGTTCTGCTATTCTTTCAAGTGCGTTATTTTCAAATTCAAGTTCTACGCCGTCCATAGCAAAAAGTGCCTTATACTGCCGTATAATAGAGTTTTTTGGCTCTGTCATTATACTTACAAGAGTTTGTTTGTCCATAGGCTTCAAGGCGGTTATAACGGGCAGTCTGCCTACAAGTTCGGGAATCAGACCAAACTTAACAAGGTCTTGATGTGTAGCGGTTTCGCAGAGTGCCTGTGCTTCTATGCTTTTGGGTGACTTAACATTAGCACCAAATCCTAAACTTGAACCGCCGACACGCCTTTCAATAACCTTTTCTATTCCGTCAAAAGCACCTGCACATATAAACAAAATATTAGTTGTATCAATTTGTATAAACTCCTGTTGCGGATGTTTTCTTCCGCCCTGCGGAGGTACGTTTGATACGGTGCCCTCAAGTATTTTAAGAAGTGCCTGTTGTACACCCTCACCGCTTACGTCACGTGTAATGGATGCGTTTTCGGACTTACGGGCTATCTTGTCAATTTCATCAACGTATATAATGCCGTGCTCTGCCTTTTCTATATCGTAATCGGCAGCCTGAATTAAACGTAAAAGTATATTTTCAACGTCCTCGCCTACATATCCTGCCTCTGTAAGAGTAGTAGCGTCGGTAATGGCAATAGGCACATTAAGTGTTTTTGCAAGTGTTTGTGCCAACAATGTTTTTCCGACACCCGTAGGACCTAACATCAGCACATTACTTTTTGAAAGTTCAACATCGGTATCGTCACTTTTATATATACGTTTATAATGGTTATATACGGCAACCGACAGAGTCTTTTTGGCATCGTCCTGACCGATTACGTATTCATCAAGTTTTGCCTTAATCTCCTGCGGTTTAGGCAGTACAAATTCTTCCTTTTTTTTAGACTTTTTTTCACCCACAGCGGTCTTTTCATCATCAAAAAGCAAAGAATTACAAAAGCCTATACACTTATCACAAATATAAACGCCCGGACCCTCTACAAGCCGTGTTACCTCATCCTGCGTTTTACCGCAAAAGGAACAGCGTATATCTATATCAATATCCTTAGGCATCAAAATACCCCTTATCTTTTAGTGATAACCTTATCAATAAGACCGTATTCGACAGCCTCTGCTGCGGTCATAAAGTTATCTCTTTCGGTATCACGCTCGATTACTTCAAGCGGTTTTCCCGTTTCGTCTGCCAAAATCTGATTAATTGTACTGCGGATATGCTTAATGTGGTTTGCGTGAATAATTATATCGGTCGCCTGACCTTCGGCAGAGCCTAACGGTTGATGAATCATTATCTCACTGTTAGGAAGTGCAAAACGCTTACCCTTTGTACCTGCGGCTAAAAGGAATGCTCCCATACTTGCCGCCATACCAAGACAAATAGTACTGACGTCACACTTAATATATTGCATTGTATCGTAAATTGCCATACCTGCCGATACAGAGCCTCCGGGACTGTTGATATAAAAACTTATATCTTTATCGGGGTCCTGCCCTTCAAGGAATAACAACTGTGCTATTACTATACTTGCAGATGCGTTATCCACCTGATCGTTAAGCATAATAATTCTGTCATTGAGCAGACGGGAAAATATATCGTAAGAACGCTCTCCCCTGCTTGTTTGTTCAATTACGTAAGGTACTAAATTCATATCCATATTATCTTCCTCCTAATATAAATAATTATGAACAGAAATCAAGTATTATA
>CALGCE010000053.1 GCA_937884625.1 uncultured Clostridia bacterium | reverse complement strand
CAAAAATACTGTATGAATGCAATCGCTTTGATATGAAGTCTAAGAAATCACTTGCCGGTGAAAAGAAATACTATCTTGCTGACCTTAGTTTTTTCTTTGCTTTAAACACCGACAACAGAATTAACTTCGGTCCGGTCCTCGAAAATATTGTCTATATCTATTCTCGCAGTATTGATTATTCGGTCAGCATTGGTAGAATAGGTAGGCTTGAATGTGATTTTATTATGCGAAATACTGAAAATGATTATTCTTATGTTCAGGTAGCATATACAATACTGCAAAGTGAAGATACTGAAAACAGGGAATATAAGCCACTTGAAAGTATAGGTGATAATTTCCCGAAATATGTTGTTACAACTGATTATTTATTGCAAAAACGAAGTGGTATTAAACATGTTAATTTAATGGAGTTCATAATAAGCAATTTGAAATTTTGATAACGAATAGAGTAAATTTATACTTTTATTCTTTATGATATAATTGGTAATAATTGTTAGTTTTAGGGGGACTATTATTGAGCGAATACATTTTGGAATTACACGACATTGTAAAAACATTCGGAAGTTCTGTTGCACTTAACGGTATGCATTTTAAATTAAAACCCGGTGAAGTTCACGCACTTATGGGCGAAAACGGTGCCGGAAAATCTACATTTATTAAGGTCATTACCGGTGTGTACAGTGCGGACAGTGGCGAAATTATATATAACGGGGAAAAGATAAGTCCTAAAAACACCATTGAATCTCAAAATTTAGGTATTGCCGCTATATATCAGCACGCAACTGTATTTCCTGATTTGTCTGTTACCGAGAATATATTTATGGGAAAAGAAATTCTGACAAAACTCGGTACATATAATTGGCGGAAGATGAAACAACTTGCAAAGTCGTATATAGAGCCTTTTTCATCGGATATTGACGTAAGCAAACCAATGTCGGCTTTGAGCGTTGCACAGCAGCAGATTGTGGAAATTGTAAAAGCACTTTCCAGAAATGCAAAAATTCTTATATTGGATGAGCCTACTGCATCTCTTACCAAATACGAGTGCGAAGAACTGTATAGAATAGTTGACCGTTTGCGTGAAAACGGCGTGTCAATGATATTTATAACGCATAAATTTGAGGATATGTACCGTCTGGCAACGAGGGTTACGGTACTGCGTGATGCTACTTACATAGGAACGTGGAACGTTGATGAAATATCAAATTCCGATTTAATTATGGCAATGGTCGGAAGAAAACTTGATAAACTGTACCCTGAAAAAACTGCCGTTATAGGCGAAGAAGTTTTCAGAGTTGAAAACCTATGTAACGAGGGATATTTTAAAGATATTTCATTCGGTGTACGCCGTGGTGAAATTTTGGCTCTTACCGGACTTGTGGGTGCAGGAAGAACCGAAGTATGTCAAACGATTTTCGGTATAATGAAGGCAAAAAGTGGTAAGGTCTTTTTAGATGGTAAAGAGATAAAAATTCATTCGCCCGTACAGGCTCTTAAAAAGGGAATAGGTTTACTTCCCGAAAACCGTCTTACACAAGGACTTATAGGAGAACTGCCTATCTATCAGAATGTCACTATATCCGACCTTAACCGCTTTATCAGGTACGGAATGTTGTCCAAGAAAGCGGAGATGGACAGAACGGTAGAACTGTGCGAAAAACTTAACCTAAAAGCCCGAAATATTGCTGCAAAACCGTCTTCACTTTCGGGAGGAAATCAGCAAAAGGTGGTTTTTGCAAAACTGCTTAACTGCGATTTAAAGGTTTTAATTGTTGACGAACCAACAAAGGGAATAGACGTAGGTGCAAAATATTCGGTTTATGAAACGCTCAATGAATTAGCGTCTAACGGTTATGCAATTATTATGGTATCCTCTGAAATGCCGGAGGTTTTAGGTATGGCAGACCACATTGTAGTTATGAGAAGTGGCAGAATAGCCGCACGTTTTGATGCAAATGAAGCAACGCAAGAGAAAATTCTTGCGGCATCGCTTATTAAATCTGATGATAAAAGGGAGGCGACGGTATGAACACCTTAAACAGAGTATTCAAGAAAATAATAAATTATAGTGAATTAGGTCTTATAGTCGCCCTCATACTTCTTTTGGTGGGTGCTAAAATATTTACCCCCTCATTTTACAGTTTTAAGTCGGTAACTTCGATGCTTACGAATAATGCCGTATATGCAATACTTACGATAGGAATTATGTTCGTTTTGCTTACGGGCGGAATTGATATATCAATAGGCTCAATACTTGGCGTCAGCGGTGTTGTCGTTACACGACTTCTTTTGGCATTTCCCAAAGTACCCGTTTTTGTTTGGATAATAGTAGGTATAGTTATCGGTTGTATCTGCGGTGCGATAAACGGATTTTTAGTAGGAAAAATGAAAGTTCTTTCAATGATAGTAACGCTCGGAACGATGTATGCTTTTCGTGGTCTTGCCTTCGTTATAAGCGATGGTGATATCAGCGCCGCTTGCGATATGAGCATCGATCATTGCTTCATAGTCGAATTTGCTTGCGATGTTGGCATCGGTCATAACGATATATTTTTCTTTCTGAATTTTCAGGAAATTCAGGATATAAACAATTAGGTAAAGCATAAGGAGAAAAGCTATGCTCAGAAATTTCTGGTAAATTTGAAGTTGTTGATG
>CALGCE010000052.1 GCA_937884625.1 uncultured Clostridia bacterium | reverse complement strand
CTCAAGGCGATCACGGCGAAGTACCCCGCCGAGGAGAGCGTCACCAACCGTGCAGTGATTTCGGAGGATATTGTCAAGGAGCTGAACTTAAAGCTCAACGATATAGGCATTACGATAGCTGATGTCAACATCATAAACTTCGACTTTTCCGAGGCATACATCAGTGCCATAGAAAACAAGCAGGTCGCCGAGCAGGAGCTTTTGGATCAGATTGCCGCGCTAAACGCAGACTCCGCGATTCACGGCATTCTCGTGCAGCTCCCGCTCCCGAAGCAGATCGACGAGCGCGCCGTGATCGCGGCGATCGCGCCCGAAAAGGACGTTGACGCTTTTCACCCCTTCAATGTGGGTAAAATAATGATAGGTGATTATGACTTTGTACCGTGTACCCCTGCCGGAATTATGGAACTTATACACGAAAGCGGTGTTTCGGTAAGCGGAAAAAAATGTGTTGTTATCGGAAGAAGCAATATAGTAGGAAAGCCTATGGGAATGTTACTGTTACATAAAAACGGTACTGTAACGATTTGCCATTCGAGGACTAAAAATCTTGCACAAGTTACCAAAAATGCAGATATATTGGTAGCGGCGGTAGGCAAAGCAAAATTTGTAACTGCCGATATGGTAAAGGACGGTGCTGTTGTAATCGATGTCGGAATGAACCGTGATGACGGTAAACTTTGCGGTGATGTTGATTTCCACAATGTTTGTGAAAAGACAAGTTTTATAACTCCCGTACCCGGCGGAGTAGGACCTATGACCATAGCAATGCTTATGAAAAATACTCTTACCGCTGCAAAAAGGCAGAACGGTTTGAATTAAATAATAGGGTGATTTTTTGAAAATTAAAACACTGATTATATTTGTTGCTTTGTCAATAATTTTTTCCGTAAACGTCAGTGCAATGCAAAAATCAAAGGAATTTGATATAAAGGTTCCAAAAGATTTTACCGATGTTTATTACGGCAATGATGTAACCGAAGTCGCCGAAATTTTGGGTATCGGTAACAAAGAACTGTCAAAGACTTTAAAGGATAACAATATAATTTATTTTGCGGTATCTCCCGATAAGTCAACACAAATAAGGGTTAGTTGTGCGGAAGATGACTTCGCAAAAAAATTAGGCGATATTAATAATTTAAGCCAGAAAGAAACCAAAAATCTTTTTAAGTCACTTAAAGTGGGAAATAACGCCGATTTTAAAACTGATAAGAGTAACGGCAGAAATTATATCAGGTCTTGTGAAGTGCTAAAAGACAGTGGCGGAGAATATACCGTTACACAGTATATTACCGTATTAAATGGGAAAAGTTATTACCTTACCTGTTATAACAACGGTAGTAAAACTTCAAAAGAGGTTGAGAAAATTTTTCAAGGTTTCAGTATAGAAGATACCTATAAGAATTTGATTATTACAAGATACGTCGTTGCAGCAAGTATAATTTTGTTTATGCTTATTTGTGTTGCAATGGCAGTAGGCATTTTTAAGAAATTAAGGAAAAAATAGTTTTAACTCCCTTTTTGGATATACTAATCCAAAAGGGGAGAATTTTTTTGTTTTTGTATAAAGATTTTGTAAAGACACTTGACACTAGACTTAAAGTTGACAAAAATTTTGATATTGTAAAGCGGGAACTTATAATTGCCGAGCGGTCGGCGGTTTTATATTTTGTTGACGGATTTATTAAAGACGAAGTGTTTGAAAAAATGCTTGAATTTCTTTTCAAGCAGACAAAAAAAGACCTTGAAAAAATCGACGATATGAGTATCTACGCAAAGAATAAAATGCCATACGTCGAGGTTGATTATACCTATGATGCCGAAACCGCAATAACGTCTGTACTGTCAGGACCTGCGGTACTGCTTATTGACGGCATTAATGGTGCTTTAATAATAGATACGAGAACCTATCCTATGCGGGGAATTGAAGAACCTCAAAAGGATAAGTCACTTCGTGGTTCCCGTGACGGATTTATAGAAACACTCGTTATGAATACCGCACTTATAAGACGGCGTATCAGGACAGAAAATTTAAGAATGGAATATATGAACATAGGCAGTAATTCAAAAGTTGATATTGCTATATGTTTTATTGACGGTCTTGCAGACGAAAAAACTTTAAATACACTTCGCAAAAAACTTAAAAGTATAAAAATTAAAAGCATATCAATGACCTCACAAGCAATAGCGGAAGCGTTGGTACCGCATAAAGCATTAAATCCGTTTCCGAAATTTCGTTTTACCGAAAGACCTGATTATGCGTCTGCCGCAATACTTGACGGTAAAATAGCACTTATAATGGATAATTCACCGTCTGTTATGATAATCCCCGAAAGTTATGCCGATTTTTTCAGGGAGGTAGACGATTACTATTTTATGCCGATTGTAGGCTCCTGCACAAGAATACTGCGTATGTTGGTTACAGTTCTTACAGTTATTGCAACACCTCTTTATTTACTGCTTATGAATAATAGAGAGTATATACCGAATTTTTTGTCTTTCATAAAAAAAGCCGATACGGGGGAAGTGTCGCTTTTTGTACAGTTTTTAATTCTTGAACTTATTGTAGACGGGCTTCGTTTGGCTTCCCTCAACACACCTGACACCCTCTCAAATTCACTTGGAATAATCGGCGGACTTTTGCTTTCCGAATTTGCCGTTGATGCAGGTTGGTTTGTCGGCGAGGCTATACTGTTTATGGCTTTTGTTACAATAGCAAGTTATTCTCAACCGAGTTTTGAAATGGGATATGCTATGAAGTTTGAAAGAGTGTTGTTGCTTGTTTTCGTGCAACTTTTTGCCTTTTGGGGACTAATAGTTGGAATTGCTGTTTGTCTTGCGGTTATGGCACTTAATAAAACGCTTTCGGGAAGATGTTATTTGTATCCTATTATACCTTTTGACAAAAAGGCATTTGTCAGTATGTTTTTCAGACCTAACATTAAAGGCGACCATTAGGTAAATAAAGTAAATTTTTATAATTTTTATTACTCTTTGCACTTGATAAAAGTATAAAAATAATGTATAATAAATTGATTATTAATATGGGGGATAATTTATATTGTTTTCTTATGATAATTTCGGTGCTTATCCGACCGAGCAAATTGCGTACGCTTCGGCTTTGTCGGATAAGATTTCCGCTATATATAAACATAAGCCGTTAGCGTACATAGTTACATACGGCTGTCAGCAAAACGTAAGTGATTCCGAGCGGATTAAGGGTATATTGGAGTTTTTAGGCTACGGTTTTACGGACAAGCCCGACAATGCAGATTTTGTACTCTTTAACACTTGTGCGGTGCGTGAACACGAAGAGGATAGC
>CALGCE010000051.1 GCA_937884625.1 uncultured Clostridia bacterium | reverse complement strand
TTTTATTAAAGTTTTTATTTATTTTTTTAATATTAAACGATAAATACGAAAATATCGAGCTCTGCGAATATATATACGATATGCCACTAAAGATGGCTGCTGCCGATCTGACTATAAACAGGGCAGGTGCAATGACGATTTCGGAACTTGCGATTACCGGAAAACCGGCAATATTCATTCCGTCTCCAAACGTTGCCGAAAACCATCAGTATCATAATGCTATGACACTTAAACGCTGCGGTGCGGCAGAGGTTATAGAAGAAAAGGAACTTACAGGCGACCGCTTAATTGAAACAGTGAGCAATTTGATAGAGAATAAACCAAAACTCAAAAAAATGTCCGAGTGTGCTAAAAAACACGCAATAGAGGACGCAAATGAGCGTATTTACGAGGTTATAATGCAACTTTATACAGGAGCATAACCAGGCTAACGAGAGTCGAACCCGTTACGGTTCCGCTCGCAATCTATTCCCGTCTGCTTTGCGTTCGTTTCCCGAAGGCGACAGCCTTTCGGCAAACTCACGGCTTCGCATACGAAAAAATTTTACGGCAGGAACTGCAAAGCACCTGCCAAATAGAAAATTTTGATGAAGTGCGAAGTTGAAAATCGCAGATATACTGGCGTATTTCAAGATTTGAAACAAAGCAATTCGCAAAATTTTCATTTGTCAGGCGTGACGGGTTCGACACTCGTCAGCCTAATTTATATTACCCATATATTTTACTCGTTCCAATACTTTCTGTCAAGACTTCTGAAACGAATTGCAGAAAAAATATCGGATTTTTCTATTAACTCTTTTCCCGACAGGTCGGCGATTGTACGGGCAACCTTTAAAATTCTGTCGTATGCTCTTGCAGAAAGTCCTATTTCATCAAAACTGCGTCTTAAATACTCCGAAGCATCATCGGTCATAACGCAAAATTCCCTTAACATAGCACTTGTAAGCCTTGCGTTGCAGGTAATTCCCGTACCTTTATAGCGTTCAACCTGTATATGTCTTGCTTTGTTTACCCTCTCTCTTATCTCTTTTGAAGTTTCGCATTTTGCTTTACCGCTTAACGAACTGTAATCAACCGGCGGAACCTCTACGTGCAAATCAAGACGGTCAAGCATAGGTCCTGAAATGCGGTTTAAATATTTATGCACCGCCGTTCTAGTACAAGTACACTGTTTTGTGGGGTGACCGTAGTATCCGCAAGGGCAGGGGTTCATAGCACAAACAAGCATTATTTCACTCGGATATGTGGCAGACCCCGACACTCTTGATACGGTGATTTTTCCGTCCTCGATAGGTTGACGCAGAGCCTCCATAGCCTGTCTTTTAAATTCGGGAAGTTCGTCTAAAAACAAAACGCCGTTATGTGCAAGTGATATTTCGCCCGGCTTTGGAACGGTACCTCCGCCCGTAAGACCTACCGAAGAAATTGTGTGGTGCGGTGACCTGAACGGACGCACCGAAATAATCGGATTTTTATTATTGAGTATTCCTGCCACAGAGTGAATTTTTGTGGTTTCTATCGACTCCTCAAAGGTCATTTCGGGAAGTATGGTGGGCAGACGTTTTGCAAGCATACTTTTACCAGACCCCGGAGGTCCTATAAGAAGTATATTATGTCCTCCTGCGGCGGCAACTTCAAGTGCCTTTTTCGCCGTTACCTGACCTTTTACATCACTGAAATCAAGCGTATCTGATACACTCTCATTACTGTCTATCAAATATTTGCTTTTTTCTATTGTGCTTTCTCCGTTTAGGTGGCAGGTTAACTGTTTCAAATTATCAACTGCGTATACGTCAATACCCTCTACCGCACAACCCTCAACCGAATTTTCACTTGGTACATAAATATTTTTAATGCCGTTTTGTCTTGCCGTTATAGTCATCGCAAGTACGCCGTTTATCGGTCGTATCTTACCATCGAGGGAAACTTCGCCCAAAAAAGCACTGTCTGTTATATCGGCTTTTATCTGTCCTGATGCCAATAGTATTGAAAGCAGTATGGGCAGGTCGTATATTGCACCCTCTTTTTTCTTATCAGCAGGTGCTAAATTAATTGTAATTCTTCCTGTCGGGAATTTGTATCCGCAGTTTTTTATTGCCGACCGCACTCGGTCTCTTGATTCTTTTACGGCGGTATCGGGCAGACCTACTATGTCAAAACACGGAAGTCCGCCTGAAACGTCGGCTTCCGTTTCAATCATATATGTATCCAAACCGAATATACCTATACTCTTGGTTTTAGCAAACATATTATCCCCCCACATTTACCAAAATTATACAATATTTTTTGTTTTTTTACAAGCGTATAATTAAGTCGTAAAATTTTTTAATTTTCTCTTAACATTTTTGCAATTTATAATGATATAATTATTGTAAACAAACATTGAGAGAGGATATATATGAATTTCAGATACAAACTTATGCAGTTTATGAGCGGAAGATACGGTATAGACCGTCTGTTTTATCTGCTGTTCGGTGTTTCTGCCGTACTTGCTTTTGTCAACTGTTTCGTAAGACTTTTTGCACTTCAACTTATTTGCTATGCCATAATTATATATGCGTTTTTCAGGGTGTTGTCTAAAAACATACAGGTACGCTCTGCCGAAAACCGAGCGGTTATGGGCATTTTTGACGGCGTTATAAAAAAAATAAACGTTTCAAAACAAAGAAAAGCAGATATATCCCACATATATAAAAGATGTCCTAAATGTAAAGCGGTACTGCGACTGCCCAGAAGAAAAGGCAAACACAGTACGGTATGTCCTAAATGTAATAATAAATTTACCGTAAGGGTTTATAAGGAACTGAAATAGTTTTTAGTTTCTAGTTTTTAGTTTTTA
>CALGCE010000050.1 GCA_937884625.1 uncultured Clostridia bacterium | reverse complement strand
GGTAAAAAGGTAGTTTTAGGTTCCGCCGATCCTTTTAGAGCCGCCGCTATCGACCAACTCGGCATTTGGGCTGACAGAGCGAAAGTATCAATGGTAAAGAGCGTTGAGGGTACCGACCCTGCATCGGTGGTTTTTGATACTATTTACTCTGCAAAATCAAAGGGTGCGGACGTTATTATCTGCGATACCGCAGGCAGACTTCACAATAAGAAAAATTTAATGGATGAACTTGCAAAAATATATAGGGTAATATCAAGAGAACTGCCCGAAGCGAGTCTTGAAACCTTGCTTGTATTAGACGCAACAACGGGACAAAATGCCGTAAATCAGGCAAGAGAGTTTAAAAATGCGGCAGATATAACGGGAATAATACTAACCAAACTTGACGGTACTGCAAAGGGAGGAATAGTAGTGGCAATACACAATGAATTAGGTATACCTGTAAAATTTGTAGGCGTCGGCGAACAGTTAGACGACCTGCAACCCTTTAACGCAAAAGAATTTGCCGACGGAATATTTGACAACGGAGAAAACGAATGAAAATTTTTATAGCAACAAAAAATGCACATAAAATGACCGAACTTAGCAGAATTTTAACACCTATGGGTTTTGAGGTAATTAGTGAAAAAGACCTTGAAAATCCGCTTGATGAGGTGGAAGAAAACGGCACTACCTTTGAAGAAAATGCACTGCTTAAAGCAAAAGAGGGACTAAATGCTACGGGATATATAAGCGTAGCGGACGATTCGGGACTTTGCGTTGACTATTTAGACGGTGCACCCGGTATTTATTCTGCAAGATATTCGGGCGTTCACGGAAATGACGAGATGAATAATCAAAAGATATTAGATGAACTTAAAGGCGTACCCAAAGAAAAAAGAGGTGCAAAGTTCGTATCGGCTATTGCCTGTGTTTTTCCCGACGGCAGAAGTTTTACCGTAAGGGGCGAATGTCACGGCTATATAGGTTTAAAGGAGTACGGAAACGGCGGATTTGGTTATGACCCTCTGTTTATAGGCGAGGGTGGTTGTTTCGGACTTCTAACCCCCGAACAAAAGGATAAGGTAAGCCATAGGGGGAAGTCGTTAAGACTTTTTGAAAAGGAAATAAAAAAATACATTTAATACGGTGAAAATATATGTTAAACAGCAGACAAAGGGCAATGCTTCGCAGTATGGCGAACGGGTACGATACCATATTTCAAATAGGTAAGGGCGGTATAAGCGAACAACTTATAAAGCAGGTTGACGATGCACTTACCGCAAGGGAACTTATAAAACTCCGCATACTTGAAACCTGTCCGTTAAGTGTCAGAGAAACGGCAGAAAAAATTGCAAATGCGACTAATTCTGATGTAGTTCAGGTTATCGGTTCAAAATTTATATTATATAGAGAAAGTACCGACAATAAACAGATAACGTTGGTGAAATAAATGGGTGTAACTGCTATTTACGGCGGAACGTTTAATCCCTTTCATATAGGTCATTACGAGGTATTATCAACACTTTGTGAGCAGGACTTTATTGATAAGGTGCTTTTGCTTCCCGATAGGCTTCCGCCTCATAAACAATACGATTATAGGGTACCTGATGCCGATAGGATTAAAATGTGCGAAATCGTATGTGAGGATTTTAAAAAGGCGCAACTTTGTTTGGTTGACTTTTCAAGAAAGGGTAAGAGTTATACAGTAGATACCATAAAAATTCTAAGGAAAAAATATCCTGATGAAGAATTTACCTTCTTTTGCGGAGGGGATATGATAGTAACGCTCGATAAGTGGTATTGCTTTAAAGAACTTATTAAACTTACAGAGTTTCTGACCATTAAAAGAGCCGACCAAACCGATGAAGATTTTGACTCTAATGTAGAACGTATAAGGAATTTAGGTGCAAAAATTACGGTTATAAACAAGGATATAACGGGCGTGTCTTCAAGCGAGATGCGAAAGGGTATAAAAAAAGAACTAATGCCCAAAAAAGTGTATAATTATATAATTGAAAAGGGACTATATAATGAATGAAATATCGGAGTATAAAAGGCTTTTAAAAAGCCGACTGACAGATAAAAGATATATGCATAGTCTTGCGGTGGCAGATGAGGCGTTGCGTCTTGCAAAAAAGTACGGCGGTAATGAGGAAAAATGCTATCTTGCGGGACTGTTGCACGATATAACCAAAAATGCAACCGTGCAAGAACACTTGAATATTTTTAATGATTTTGGTATAATGCCAAACAGTATTGAAAAAGGTGCCGAAAAACTTTGGCATGCAATGTCTGGTTCTGCGTATATAAAGTATATTTTAAAAATTGACGATGAGGAAATAATAGATGCGGTAAGATACCACACCACCGCAAAGGAAAATATGTCACTTACCGCAAAAATACTCTATCTTGCGGATTTTACCTCTGCCGACAGAGATTATGACGATGTTGAAATTATAAGAAATTTAGTGGATATATCACTTGATAAGGCATTTAAATATGCACTTGAATATTCAATAACCGATTTAATAAAAAACGGCAAAGCGGTTCATATTGATACTGTGTGTGCTTATAATGAAGTTGTTTTGAAAGGAGAATAAAACGCTTGGAAACAGAATTAATATATAAAACGGCGGCAAACGCATTAAACTTAAAAAAGGCAAGAGAACTTAAAGTACTGAAAATATCCGACCTTACTGTCCTTTGTGAATATTTTGTAATAGCAACGGCTACTTCTTCAACCCATGTAAGAGCACTTGCGGACGAGGTAGAAGTAAAACTTAAAGAAATCGGCGCTACGCCACATCATATAGAGGGAAAAACTACCGGTTGGATAGTTCTTGACTATTCTTCGGTAATAGTTCATATATTTACACCAAATGAGCGTGAATTTTACAGTCTTGACAGAATGTGGAGCGACGCTGACGAATTAGAACTTACAGAAATTCTTGATGAATATGAGGGGGACTGACAGATGAATTATAATTATAAGGAAATAGAAAGCAAATGGCAAAAGATATGGGACGATAATAAAACATTTGCCGCAAAGGAAGATTATACACTTCCTAAATTTTACGGATTGGTCGAATTTCCATATCCGTCAGGACAGGGACTTCACGTAGGACATCCCCGTTCATATACGGCAATTGATATAGTATGCCGTAAAAAACGTTTGCAGGGTATTAACGTGCTTTATCCTATGGGTTGGGACGCATTCGGTCTGCCTACCGAAAACTTTGCAATAAAGAATCATATACATCCGTCGCAGGTAACCGAAACGAATGTTGCCAATTTCAAAAGACAGTTAAAGTCATTGGGCTTTTCTTTTGATTGGGATAGGGAGGTTAATACTACCGACCCGTCTTATTATAAATGGACACAGTGGATATTTTTACAACTTTATAAAAACGGTCTTGCGTATAAGAAGAAAATGTCTGTTAACTGGTGTACTTCCTGTAAGTGCGTATTGGCAAACGAGGAGGTAGTAAACGGCGTTTGTGAGCGTTGTGGCAGTGAAGTAGTCCATAAAGAAAAAAGTCAGTGGATGCTAAAAATTACCGACTACGCCGAGAAACTTTTAGACGGTCTTGACGAGGTTGACTTTATTGACAGGGTTAAAACCCAACAGAGAAACTGGATAGGTCGCTCATACGGTACACAGGTAAAATTCAAAACAAATATAGGCGACGAATTCGAGATATTTACAACCCGTGCCGATACACTTTTCGGCGTTACTTATATGGTAATGTCGCCCGAACACCCACTGCTTGAAAAATGGGAAGATAAAATATCAAATATTGACGAGGTAAAGGCTTATAAGGTCGAGGCGTCTAAAAAGTCGGATTTTGAACGTACCGAACTTGCAAAGGATAAAACGGGTGTAAAACTTGACGGAATAACGGCTATAAATCCCGTAAACGGCAAAGAAATACCTATTTTCATATCAGATTATGTACTTATTTCATACGGTACAGGTGCTATTATGGCAGTTCCCGCACACGATACGAGGGACTATGAGTTCGCTAAAAAATTTGATTTGCCGATAATTGAGGTTGTGTCGGGCGGAGATATAGAAAAAGAGGCATTTACCGACTGTGCAACGGGCGTAATGGTAAATTCGGGCTTTCTTACGGGAATGTCAGTAGATAATGCAAAGACAGCAATACAAGAATGGCTTACAAAGCAAGGACTCGGTTACCGCAAAACCAACTATAAACTTCGTGACTGGGTATTTTCACGCCAAAGATATTGGGGCGAGCCGATACCTATGGTGTATTGTGATAAATGCGGATATGTACCGCTTGACGAAAGCGAACTCCCGTTAATGCTTCCAAACGTTGAGTCTTACGAGCCTACCGATAACGGCGAGTCACCACTTGCAAAAATGACGGATTGGGTTAATACCACCTGTCCTCACTGTGGCGGTCACGCCGTAAGGGAAACCGATACAATGCCACAATGGGCAGGGTCTTCTTGGTATTTTTTGCGTTATTGCGACCCGCATAACGATAACGCATTCGCATCAAAAGAAGCACTCGAATATTGGGGACCGGTTGATTGGTATAACGGCGGTATGGAACATACTACACTCCACCTTTTATATAGCCGTTTCTGGCATAGATTTTTGTATGATATTGGGGTAGTACCCACAAAAGAGCCGTATCAAAAGAGAACAAGCCACGGTATGATACTTGGCGAAAACGGCGAAAAGATGTCCAAATCTCGTGGTAACGTTGTAAACCCTGACGATATTATCAGGGAATACGGTGCAGATACAATGCGAATGTATGAGATGTTCATGGGTCCACTGGTGGAATCCAAGCCATGGGCAACCCAGGGCTTCATTGGTGTC
>CALGCE010000049.1 GCA_937884625.1 uncultured Clostridia bacterium | reverse complement strand
GAAGAGAGCAAAAGACCGCTTAAAAAATTTCCCAAAGCAGTGGCGGTAATAACTTCCGATACGGGTGCTGCGGTACAGGATATTAAAAGAATACTTGCAAGGCGGTACCCCGTTTGTAAGGTTGTGATGTGTCCCGTTTCGGTACAGGGAGATACAGCAGTAAGTGAAATGACCGACGCACTTGAAAGGTTATATTCACTCGGCAATATTGATACAATTATTATAGGCAGGGGCGGCGGTTCTGCCGAAGACCTTAACGCCTTTAACAGTGAAACACTTGCAAGAAAGATTTATGAATCTCCCGTTCCCGTAATTTCTGCCGTTGGTCACGAAACGGATTTTACCATTTGTGATTTTGTCGCAGATGTAAGGGCATCAACACCGTCCGCAGCAGCAGAACTTGCGGTGCCTGATGTTTTTGAACTTTTTTCGAAGATTAATAAAATAAAGATGTCATTTATTACGCAGTTAAAAAGTAAATATGAAAATGCGCAGTTGAAGTATAAATCCGCAGTTGCTCTTTTTCCTTTTAAAAACGGGCGACAAATGGTGGAGAACAGACAAATAGAGGTTGATAATATAACAAACTCTATTTTAAATTCGGTGCAAAAAAAAGTAGAAAACTGTTATACGTCTTTTAATTGCGTTGTTTCAAGTATTGATAATTTAAGTCCTATGAAAACCTTGTTGCGTGGTTATACGGCGGTAGAACGTGACGGCAGTACCGTTACAAGTGTAAATCAAATTGAAGATGGCGACCGAATAAAACTCACTTTTGTTGACGGAAGTGCCGATTGTACGGTTGAAAGGAAGATTAAAAATGGCTGATAAAAATATCGACTTTGAGACTGCTTTAAGAGAACTTCAAAGTATAGCGGATAAATTAAATGACAGTAACACAACGCTTGACGAATCGGTAAAACTATTTGAAAAAGGTATGGAACTGTCAAAACAGTGTTCAAACATTTTAAGTACGGCAAAGCAAAAAATCATATCTTTAACTGAAGCGGAAAATGAGGAATTAAACGATGATTGATATGCTTTTACTCGAATATCAAAATAAAATTAACGCAAGACTTGATATACTTATGCCACAAAACGGTATGCAGTATGACAATGTTGTCAAGGCATCACGTTACAGTCTGCTCGGAAACGGTAAAAGAATAAGACCTATTATACTTCTTGAATTTTACAAACTTTGTGGCGGTAATGACGATTGTGCCTACAACTTTGCCTGTGCTATTGAGATGATTCATACATACTCTTTAATACACGATGACCTGCCTTGTATGGATAATGACGATTTCAGGCGTGGCAGACCGTCTTGTCATAAAGAATACGGAGAAACTATGGCACTCCTTGCAGGAGATGCATTACTGACTGAGAGTTTCGGCGTTGCCTCAAAGACTATGGGAATTAATCCCGAATATGTTGTAAAGGCACTGGCAGTATTGTCTGCAAATTCCGGCATTAACGGAATGGTAGGCGGTCAGGTAATGGATATAGAGGGCGAAAATAGAGAATTCGACAGTGAATTTTCACTTCAAATGTGTAAACTTAAAACGGGTGCTCTTATAAAGACTGCCGCAATGTGTGGTGCCATACTTGCAGGGGCTGATGACGAACTTGTAAATAAGGCAGGAGAATACGGCGAAAATTTGGGACTTGCTTTTCAACTTATCGACGACATTTTAGATGCAAACGGTGACGAAGCCATTTTGGGCAAGAGTGTCGGCAGTGATGAAAAGAACGATAAAAAAACCTTTGTATCTGCCCAAGGTATAGAGTATTGCAAAGAAATGGCAGATAAATATACAAAAAAAGCGTTAGATGCACTTGAATTTTTTGACGGCGATAAGCAAAATATTATAGAACTTACAAACTATCTTTTAGACCGTAAAAATTAAAGGAAGTATATCTTTGGAATATAAAATTTTAGGTGGTATTAAATCCCCCGAAGACGTTAAAAAACTGAATAGCGGACAACTTGACGAACTTTGTCTTGAAATAAGGGATAAAATAATCGATACCGTTTCAAAAAACGGCGGACATTTAGCATCAAGTTTAGGTGCGGTTGAACTTACTGTTGCTTTACATAGAGTTTTTAATTCTCCTGACGATGCAATGATTTTTGACGTTGGGCATCAGTCGTATGCACATAAACTCCTTACGGGACGATTTGATAAATTTTCGACTATACGTACCGAAAACGGACTGTCGGGTTTTATGCGTCCTAGTGAAAGCGAACACGACCCATTTGTTACAGGACATAGCAGTAACTCAATTTCCGCCGCCTACGGTATTTATAAAGCAAAAAGTTTAAGCGGTAGTAAGGGCACAGCCATTGCAATTATAGGCGACGGTGCAATGACGGGCGGTATGGCGTATGAGGCACTGAATAATGCAGGCGGTAAAAAGTGCAATTTTTTAGTTGTCTTAAATGATAATAAAATGTCTATTTCAAGAAACGTAGGCTCGGTGGCAAGATGTTTTACACGCCTTAGAAACAGACCACGCTATCATAACGTCAAGTTTGCAATAAACAAATATTTACTTAAAATTCCGTTTGTAGGCGATTGGATTTCTAATGTACTGTTTGACATTAAAGAGTATATAAAAAGAATAGTTTACAGAAACAATATCTTTGTGGATATGGGATTTAACTATTTAGGTCCTGTGGACGGTCACGATATAAAGACTATGGAAAAACTTCTTAACATAGCAAAAAGTTACAACCGTCCGTCTTTAATACACGTTATTACCGCCAAAGGCAGAGGTTATTCCTATGCGGAAAGCAGTCCTAAAAATTATCACGGTGTATCGCCGTTTGATATAGAAACGGGAGAATGTCTTTCAAAAAACAATTCTTTTTCGGACGTTGCAGGATTAACACTATGCGACTTGGCGGAAAATAATGATAAAGTGTGTGCCGTTACCGCCGCTATGACGTCGGGTACGGGACTTACGGATTTTGCAAAAAGATATAAAAACAGATTTTTTGACGTGGGAATTGCAGAACAACACGCCGTTACCTTTTCTGCAGGTCTTGCAAAGGGCGGAATGATACCGTTTTTTGCTGTATATTCAAGTTTTCTGCAACGTGGTTACGACCAAATTTTACACGACTGTGCAATAGCAAATCTTCCCGTTAAATTTTTAATCGACCGTGCAGGTATAGTGGGTGAAGACGGCGAAAGCCATCAGGGTGTGTTTGATGTTGCGTATCTTTCTTCAATTCCAAATGTAAATATTTATTCTCCATGCTTTTACAGGGAATTAAAACAACTGATACCCTATGTCGCAAGTAACGGTAAATTATGTGCAATAAGGTATCCGAGAGGTTGCGAAAATAATAATTTTGACGGCGAAATTTCAGGTGATTATACCGTTATTGGTAAAACCTCAAAAAAAGCACTTGTTACCTATGGTAGACTGTTTTCAAACGCTGTCGAAGTAAAAGACGATTTAAGTGATGTCGATATAATCAAACTAAATAAAATATATCCAATTGATGACGGTTTAATTGATAAACTGATGGAATATAAAAATGTTCAATTCTTTGAGGAGGGTATTAAAAGCGGAGGAATAGCAGAGCATTTAGGAAGCCTTCTTGCTGAAAGAGATTTCAAGGGTATCTATAAAGTTCACGCAATAGACGGAAAATTTGTTCCGGCAGGTAAGGTAAGTTCGCTGTTTAAAAAATACGGTCTTGACAGTAAGGCTATGCTTGACGCTTTTAAATAAAAATCTATGTCAGATAAATTAAGACTCGACTGTGCTCTTGTAGACCTTGGGTTTACACTCTCACGAGAAAAGGCAAAAGCACTTATAATGTCGGGAATTGTTTACGTCAATAACCAAAAGTGTGATAAAGCGGGAACCACTGTAAAACCCGATGATAAAATTGAGGTCAGGGGAGAAACGCTTAAATATGTAAGCAGGGGCGGACTTAAACTTGAAAAGGCTGTAAATGAGTTTGGATTTAAGCTAGTAGAAAAACGAATTCAGGTTATAGATGAGTATGTAAAAGTTAGAATTTCTCCAGAT
>CALGCE010000048.1 GCA_937884625.1 uncultured Clostridia bacterium | reverse complement strand
TATCGAAATATTCCTTTACTGAACCAAAATCAAAAACTCCCTTTTCCTTTTCATAGTTTGACCAGACAAACGAAGTTCTGATTGTATTCATTCCGGCTGCGGCAAGTGGGGTAATCAATTTTTTTGCATCATCACTTATCAGTTCTACGCCGGGTTGTGTATCAAAGTGCAAATTTATTCCCAAAACATCGCTTGGATAAATTTCAGGTACCTTTTTAAGCCTGCTTAATGAAACTTTGCCTACATAATAAGTAGAACCGTCAGGACGCATTACCGAACAATCAATATAATAAATACCGTATGCCGAAACAGCAGAACAATCTATTTCATATCTTGATGTTGACTTAGGAGCAACCAAAATATCTATTTCACCATCGGCAATCTCATTGTCAAAATCATCTATAACAGTATACTGCAAAACACCAAGTTCGAGAGAATTTGTAACATTTGTAAGCATAATGCCCTGCGTTATTAGAAAAGTAGGATCTGCTACATCCTCATAATAACGGGCACCTTGAACTGTATCGTCAAGATATACTCTAAGTGGATTATCATCTGTATTGCCGATTCCTACTGTTTCAACATTAAAATCATCAAAATATAATGTGCCACGTCCCATAATATTGATGTTTGACCAGAATCTTGTATATCCTAATACAAGTTCCTTGTTGATTTTTATATAATATTTTGTCCAATCCTTCGATATTTCTGTCCAACCGCCCGGGTCATTGTATAATCTTGTTCCGAAGCCACAATTACCTTGCCATGCATCAAGTTTATACTGGTTTCCACCATTATCTTCTTGATAAACAATTCCCGTACCCATTACACCGTTAAATCCAACGGTTTCATCAGCTTTAGCCCAGAATGTAATATACAACTGTGTTCCCAAAGGCAATTTTTCATAATTATCACCGGTTGCATTAATTTGAACAGTAGTGTTTACTGCACCGGAAGCATCGGATTCTAATTTAGCGGAAAATTTTCCCGTATGCTTTTCCTCTTTTGTAGAAGAAATGATACCAACTGGATATAACAGTGCAGGTACACCAAATTCAAAACCGCCATTGTCTATAACACCATCGTATGAATCTGTGTCGGTAGACGGATCATAAATATCAAAATCGTCTATATAAATGATACCTTTGCCGTATATATTAATTTGTGCCGATAGACTGTCATAACCGTCTGCCAATGATTTTTTAATCAAAATATAATAACGGTTCCATTCCTTATCAACCGTTTCCCATGTGTTCTCAGAGGCACCTTTACCAAACCCGTAATTTGTTGTATATCCATCTAATTTATTTTGTTTGTTTTTGCCCTCAGTATCTTTGCCGGTTTGATAAATATTGCCACTTGAAATAGCACCCTCAAAACCATTTATATCATCTGCTTTGGCCCAAAAAGATAGGTACAAATTTTTACCTTTCGGTATGGTATCATATTTTTCGGCGATACTTGATATAAGTAATGTTGCATTTATACCAGAGGATTTTGAAATAAACTTAGTCGAAACACCGCCGCTATGTTTTACATCTGTACTTAAAAGTGCAGTAGCCGTAGCAGCACCGGAATTTATTTGATAAATTCCTAATTCACTACCACCGTTATCAAACACACCGTCATAGCCTTCGCCTTCAGGACTTATGCCTCCATTGGGATCGATTATATTGAAATCATCAATATAAACAGTTCCATTACCAAGAATGTCAATAAATGCATAAAAACCAGTGTATCCACCAACAAAATTATTATTTACGGTTATATAATATTGTTTCCATTCTTTACCAATCTCTTCATATCCATCCGCACTCGCTTTTGTTCCAAATGCAAAAGCCTTACTGTTGCCACTTAAAGATTTTTGCGTACTGTTTGTACCGGTTTGGAAAATATTGCTTGAATAGATTGTTCCGTTAAAGCCGTCAGCTTCGTCGGCTTTTGCCCAAAATGTTATATAAACGGTTTTATTTAATGGAATTTCACCATAATTATCGCCTGTACTTTCTATTTTTAATCTGCACTGAACATCACTTTTTTCAGAGGATAATTTTGTTGAATAATTACCATTATACTTTTCAGTAAAAACTTTTTGAGTTGTTCCGTTTTTACATACCACAGCATTATAAGAGTTTTCCTCACTACCACCGTCATCTATAATACCGGTGTATGAAGGCACTTCGGCATTACAAAATGTCATTAAAACATTAGGTGAAATAATACCCACTATTAAAGCAAGTGATAAAATAATCGCTACCGTTTTTTTCATACTATAAACACTCTCCTAAAATATTTTGATTCTTTTCTAAAACAATAGTGCCGAATTCATCGGGAATATACGAAAATGGACTCCGCCATCCACCAATACCGCCGAATGCGGAAAGATAACCCGTAAGGCTGCCCGAGTATTCCTCACTTGAATTTCCGATTTTCAGTGCAAATCCGAATTTATCACAATCTCTTAAAGAAATCCAATCAGGCAAAATCTCATTCCACGGTAATTTAATATCATAATGCGTAATTCCGTTACTATGCGTTATTTTTACAGGTAATTGTTGTTGATTTGCCACGCTCTTTCCTGCAACGGTATGCCAACGCCAAGATATTTCTTTGCCAGTATCAGATGACAGACAAAAGCCGAAATCATTAAACCGTGTTTCCCCCCTTTTAGTGTTTGCAAGTGGTTGTAAAATAAGTTGTATGTAGTCACCGTCCCAAATATCGTGCCACATATTACCGTAAGTGCCGTGCTGACTGTGGTTTTCATCAAAAACATCAGCAGTAAAATAAAAATACTCGTTATCGTAACTCATATTAATTTCGGCAGATATAGGCTTATCGCCTTTTTCATAAAACGTATAATCATTTTCATTTAATGCAAATTTGTAAAAATTGTTTTTGCCGAAAGGAACGCTGATAAAACTAATATTTTCCTGTAAAATTTCTCTTTTGCCACCTGCATATACAATATCAATCAGTGTTCTGTATAATTTGGGCGGTAATACATCGCCGATTACTTCAAAAGACAATTCACTGTTTTCTCCTTTTTTGAGTGCAAAAGATTTATATTGTGTTATAAGTGACAATTCGGGAATCTCAATTCGTAAACTCCCCTTCTGTCCGGCATTATTACAATAAACTTTAACATTTACATTCCAACCGTTTTGACTACGTTTAGGATAAACACTTACTAAAAAATCATGGTTACTTTGTGCTATAACTACACCGATATTTGTTATTTCAATACGGTCTTTCGCTGTTATATAACATGGGTTTTCCGATACTGTAATCTCACCGTCACAATTGTGTTCATTACCGTACATATCGGTATACACGCAACTGTATGAAGATTTAATAGATATTCTTTTCTCTCCGCAAAGTGACCAAAGCATATACCGTGACGCATTATTTGATTTAAATTCTATTACCTGAATACCATCTTTTACGTAATCACTGTCAAACTCAAAGCCTGAAATCATATTACCGTAACAGCAAACCGCAACATAACTTTCTTTCGGAGCAAGCGGTTGTATATCAAAGGCTTCTATCATTCCCCAATTTGACTCACGGTTAAATACATCTACGGTATCGTTGCGAAAATCATATTGATAAACATTTCCAATATATTGGCTCTTTTGTACCGTAGCAAACAAACGTACCATACTCGCTGCCTGTTGTATTCGTGACGGAGCATCTTTTCCTCCCGAATATGTACTCCATCCGATTTCGGTCAAATCAATTTTTGTGTCTAATCCGTATTTTTTTGCAATGTCCTGATACTCTTTGGCACACGCATCTATTTGCAGTTGATTATCCGGATAAACAAAATCGTTCATACTGTATAGATGGATTGATATGCCGTCACAATACTTTGCACCGCCACTCGATAACATTCGCTCTAACCAACCGATATGCGAATTGCAAGTAGCACCGGCAATAACTTTTGCTTTGGGATTTGCTTTTTTTATGGCAGTATAGGTTTCCTTTAACATCTTGGTGTATGTTTCTGGTGATTCCATAGTGTGATTAAAGCAATCTAAATCATATTCGTTCCAAATTTCAAATCGAAAAACCTTTTGCTTGTATATTTCTGCAATAGTTTCGGCAAATTTAACATAGGCATTTATTTCTTCATCGGTAACCGGTGCAGTTTTTGAGTCTTTTGTATGTAATGCATTGCCGTATAGTAGGTTTATATTAGGTTCCAAGCCGCACTCAATGTAATAGTCAATTATTTTTGTGTAACTATCAAGTGTCTTTATTTGACCTTTTTCTTTTTCACAATGTTCCCAAATGATATCATCACGAAAGCATGTGAGACCTGCTTTTTGCATTATATCTATAACACGCCGTGTATTTTCATTATCAAAATATATTAAATGGGTGCATGCTCCGCATTTTTCAATTTTAGAAGAATTTTTAATATGTGCAAACGGTAGAACAAAATGCCCTATTTCCTCATTTTCAATTTTAATACGTACACACAAATAATAAACGCCGAAGTCTTTACACCAATCATTAAGTTCAACGCATGTTTTATGCGTATATGAACGTGTTTCAATAAAAATCTCATTGCCATCAGGCAGTTTTAAGGATATTTCAAAAATCAAATTGTCATATTCGGCATCCATTTCAAACTCGTAAATTTCAGGATAGTTTTCCTCCCAAAAATATGACCCGGTAATTGGCTTAACCTTTATATCATCAGGGAGAGTATTCCTTTCCTTACAATCTGCAAGGCAACAGGAAAATAAATTCGAATTTTGCAACACAAAAGACACCCCCATTTTGCAAAAAGATAAAAATTACGACAAAATATTAATAAAACTCGGATTTTTAATGTACAAGCCGGATTTTTGTATAATTTTTACACTAAAAGCATATCCACATAGATATTTTATTATAAAATAGCCAATGATACAAGGAACTAATCACGGAAAATATACAAAAAATCACGGATATTATGGTTTTGTTATTTTTTACCAGAATATAATTTCTGTTTTTCTTTACAAAATTAAGGTAATAGCGTATAATCATTTAAAAAAAGTATAGGAGTTGCAATTACGGTATGGAAATAATTAAAAACGAGATATTAAAAGAGCTTTCCAAATGCGAAGCAGACATCAAAGATCATAACATTGACTTATCCGACAGTGTAAATATCAGAGATTATTTTAATCTTGTAAATATTAAAGACAACAAAGAAATCTGGACAGATGCATTTCAAACTGCAATAAACGAACATGCGGTAATTAAAATACCGTTTAAGGACAGTCCGTATTTCATAGACAACTCTGTTTTGATACACT
>CALGCE010000047.1 GCA_937884625.1 uncultured Clostridia bacterium | reverse complement strand
GTTGATTTTCACGCAGAGGCAACGAGCGAAAAAAGAGCACTCGGTCTTTATCTTGACGGCAGAGTTTCCGCCGTTTTCGGCACACACACCCATATACAGACCGCCGACGCAACGGTTTTACCAAAAGGTACAGGATATATAACAGACCTTGGTATGACGGGACCCGAAAATTCTGTTTTGGGTGTAAAAAGTGAGATAATAATAAACCGTTTTGTAAACGGCAACCCTGCAAAATTTGAGTTTGCAGACGGCGATTGGATTTTAAACGGTTGCATTTTTGATATAGACGAAAAAAGCGGTCTTGCTTTGTCGGTTGAGTCAATTTTTGTAAAGGAGGCAGACGTATGAAAAGATTAATATGTTTAATTGTATGTATTTGCATTGCCATTACTTTATCTGCCTGCCGTTCTTCAAATACAAGCAGTAACTCTTCCGACTATACGCAAACAGATAATGACAGCAACGCATTTAAGGCAAGTCTGCTGTACAGTTATTCCGACAGTTTTAATCCCTATTCGGCGGCAACACAGATAAACCGTCAATTGTGCAAACTTCTGTTTGACCCGCTTATAAAACTTGACAATAATTTTGAGGTAGTACACTGTCTTGCACAGTCTGCCACACTTTCGCAAAAAAGTTGTACGGTAGTTTTAAAAAACGTAAACTTTACCGACGGCAGCAGGGTAACAGCAGACGACGTTGCATACTCTTTTAATCTTGCAAAATCGTCTAATACGGTTTACGCTTCGCAACTTTATGAAGTATCTTCGGTAACGGTTGCCGACAGTGTGACGGTTATTTTCAATCTCACAAGATTTGACCCTTGTTTCATAAATCTTCTTGACTTCCCTATTATCAAATCGGGGAGTGTCGGTATTACCGATTCGGACGGTGTGGAAATTCCTCCGATAGGTTGCGGACGGTACACCGTAAATGAAGATAAAACAAAACTTATTTTCAATGATATGTATTACGGTAATAAAGGTGAGATTAAAACTATAAATTTAATAAACTAAATAAAACAACAAAACTATGTCAAAAGTAACCGTTGTAGGCGCAGGTAACGTAGGTGCTACGTGCGCAAATGTATTGGCAGTAAATGAGGTTG
>CALGCE010000046.1 GCA_937884625.1 uncultured Clostridia bacterium | reverse complement strand
GCGTTCACAGGTGGGAACGGGCGACCGAAGTGAGCGAATACGCACCTACAATTTCCCACAAGGCAGGGTTACAGACCACAGAATAGGTCTTACTCTTTATAAAATAGATTCAATTATGAACGGCGATATTGACGAAATAGTAGATGCACTTACTACACATTACAGAACACAAGCACTAAAAGCGGAAGAAGAAAATTAAATGAAAACGAAAATACTTGATACTAAAAATAATAGGTATGATGAAAGTATTAACGAAGCGTCGGATATACTGAAAAACGGCGGAATAGTTGCAATACCTACCGAAACGGTTTACGGTCTTGCGGCATCGGCTTACAGTGACGAGGGCATTAAAAAGGTGTTTATCGCCAAGGGCAGACCGCAGGACAATCCGCTTATAGTCCATATATCGGATATAAAAATGCTCTATGAAGTGGCGGTAGATATACCGCAAAAGGCGTTGGAATGTGCCGAAAAGTTTTGGGCAGGACCGCTTACTATGGTACTTAAAAGAGCAGACAAAATAGCATCGAGTGTATCGGCAGGACTTGATACGGTGGCGGTAAGAATGCCGTCAGAAAAGGTGGCAAGGGATATAATTAAAAGAAGCGGTTTACCGCTTGCCGCTCCGTCGGCAAATACTTCGGGTAAACCCAGTCCTACGACGTATAAACACGTGGCAGACGACCTTGACGGAAAAATTGACGCCATAGTGTCAGGCGATGACTGTAAGGTGGGTGTTGAGTCTACCGTTATATCATTGGTAGGTAAGACTCCAAAACTTTTAAGACCCGGTGCTGTAACACTTGAACAGTTAAGGGAAGTTTTACCCGATATTGAACTTGACAAGGCGGTGCTTTCAAAACCTGAAAAGGACGAAAAGGTATCATCGCCCGGTATGAAATATAAACATTATGCACCGAAAACCGACACCTATCTTGTAGAGGGAAAAACCGAAGATTTCGTTAATTTTGTAAACAAAAAAGAGAATTCTTTGGCGGTATGTTTTTTAGAGGAAGAAAAAAATATTAAAATAAAAAAAATTATTTACGGCAGTATGGTTGATGAAAGCACACTTGCAAGAAATTTATTTAAGGTTTTAAGAGATGCAGACGGCTTTGGTGTAAAACAAATCTATGTTCACGCACCGTCAAAAACGGGTGTAGGTCTTGCGGTATACAACCGCCTTATAAGAGCGGCGGCATATAAGGTGATAAGTTTATGAGTATTATAATAGGTCTTACTGGTCCTACGGGGGCAGGGAAGAGTGTTGCTTCAAAGCAGGCAGAAAAATTAGGTGTAAGGGTTATCGACTGTGACAGTGTTGCAAGAGATGTAGTGAGTAAGAATAGCGATGCACTGATGTCCCTTGTAAATGCTTTCGGTAGTGATATACTTAATACTGACGGTACTTTAAACAGAAAATCCCTTGCAGAAAAAGCCTTTTCTACAAAGGAAAATACCGACCTTTTAAACAATACGTTATTGCCGTATATAGTAAAAGAGATAAAGTCAAATATCGGTAATGAAGATGTCTTGCTTGATGCACCCACCTTGTTTGAGAGCGGTATTGACAGTATTTGTACGCATACCGTAGCAATTCTTTCAAATAATAATATACGCTTTAACAGAATAACAGATAGGGATAAACTCACCGAAGACGAGGCAACACTCAGAATGTCCGCAGGGAAAAGCGATGAATACTATATAAGCCATGCTGGGCATATTATTTATAATAACGGCGATATAAATACCTTTATGTCAGAGGTATCAGAATTATTTAATAGACTATATGGAGGTAAAAAATAATGAGGGAACAAAAAAGCGTTTCAAAAAAATTAAAAGAAGAACTTTTTTATCAAAAAAAGAACGGACTTTTAAAATGTGAAGAGGATATAATAAAGTCCGCTTTTGACTACTGTGAGGATTATAAGACTTTCTTAAATTCTTCCAAAACCGAGCGTGAAGCGGTTAAAACCGCAATAAGTTTGGCAGAGGAAAAAGGTTTTAAACCGTTTGAGAGAGGAAAGGAATATAAAACGGGGGATAAGGTTTATTTCAATAACCGTTCAAAGACGGTCGCCTTTGCGGTAATAGGTAATGAACCCATTGAAAACGGCGTTAATATTTCCGCCGCACATATAGATTCCCCCCGTCTTGATTTAAAACCCAATCCGCTTTATGAGGAATTGGATTTGGGACTTTTCAAAACCCACTATTACGGCGGAATAAAAAAATACCAGTGGACGGCAGTACCGTTATCCCTCCACGGTGTATTTGCCAAAAAGGACGGCACTGTAACGGAAGTTTGCATAGGCGAGGACGATAACGACCCAAAATTTGTTATAAACGACCTTTTGCCACATCTTGCGGCGGAACAGAGCAAACGTACCTTGTCGGACGGCATAAAGGCGGAGGAACTAAACGTTTTAATAGGAAGTATGCCGTTTAAAGACGATGAGGGAAGCGAACTTGTAAAACTTAATATTTTAAAGATATTAAACGAAAAATACGGTGTAACGGAAGAGGATTTTCTCTCTGCTGAACTTGAAATAGTACCTGCTTTTAAGGCTTGTGATTTAGGCTTTGACCGTTCGCTTATAGGCTCATACGGTCAGGACGATAGGGTTTGTGCATATCCTGCTCTTACCGCTGTATTAGATGTCGAAAATCCGCAAAAAACCGCTATTGCCATTCTTACCGATAAGGAAGAAATAGGCTCGGAGGGTAATACGGGACTTAATTCAAACTTTGTACTTCACACGATAGGCGACCTTGCAAAAATGCAAAACGGCGATGTTACGGTTGCGATAAGAAATTCAAGATGCCTTTCTGCTGATGTAAATGCAGGTATGGACCCGACTTTCCAAGACGTTATGGAAAGAAGAAATGCATCGTTTTTAAATTACGGTGTTGTTGTCACAAAATATACAGGTTCAAGAGGAAAGTCCGATACATCAGATGCATCTGCCGAATACGTTGCACAAATCCGTGCTATGCTCGATAAAGAGGGTATAGTATGGCAAGCAGGAGAACTCGGTAAGGTAGACGCAGGTGGTGGCGGTACGGTTGCAAAATATCTTGCAAATTTAGGTATGGACGTTATAGACCTAGGTGTTCCCGTCCTTTCAATGCACTCACCGTTTGAAACAACGGCAAAATTTGACGTGTATATGTGCTACCGAACGATGTATGAATTTATGAAATAAGAATAACTTTACGGCGGTGTGAAAATTCACACCGCCGTAAATTTTTGTCTATTTTGTTCCCGTAGAGCCGAAACCACCTGATGAGCGGTCGGTATCTTCAAGACTTTCTGCTTTTATGAAATTTGCCGTTATATACGGCATTATTATCAGTTGTGCTATGCGTTCTCCGTCTGCTATTTCCTGCGTTATGCCTGAATGGTTTAAAATAGGCACCATTATTTCTCCTCGGTAGTCGCTGTCGATTACTCCGACCTTATTTGCAGGGGCAAGTCCTCTTTTGGTTGAAATTCCGCTTCTTGCGAATATCATTCCCGCATAACCGTTCGGGATTTCAAGTGCTATTCCCGTATGAATTAAAACGGTTTCTCCCGATTTAATTGATACACTTTCGCCGTTATTACAAGCGTATAGGTCTGCACCTGCCGAAAATTTTGTACCGTATGTGGGAACGGTTGCTTTGTCGCAGAGTTTTACAAATTTTACATCTATCATAACATTTCACCGTCAAATATCAATTTCTTTGCCGTTTAATATTGCACTCATAAGTCGTTCGCCCTCATATTCAAGACGAAGTGAAAAAAACGGATAGTTTTTATCCTCTATTAATTTTAAAAATATCTTGTCGCCCTGCCATAACGGCAAATTGAACAGTTCTTTTTTATCAACCCAACAAAGTTCGCCCTCGTCACATTCGTGAAGTGTACCCGTAAAACTGTCGGATGTAAAGATATGCATATATTCGGTCCTACATCTGTCCGATACAAAGGTCACTATCCCTCTGTATGAATAGTTTGTAAGTGTAAGTCCCGTTTCCTCGTACACTTCCCTTAAATTGCACTGTTCGGGACTTTCCTTGTCCTCAAATTTACCGCCTATTGCTATCCATTTATCACGGTTTAAATCGTTTTCTTTTTTAACACGGTGAAGCATTAAATACTTCCCGTCTTTTTCAATATGACAGAGTGTTGTATTTTGCATTATTCCTTATCCTCTGTTACCGTTTCGGGTATATAGCCTTCAAGATAGAATATAGATGTGTCCTTGTTCTTTGAATCAAAAATATTATTGTACTGTACCTTTTCATATTCATCAAGTACGGCACTGTAATTTGAACTGTCACTCCACTTGTAATAATTGTTAGAAGCATCTATATAACCTACCGAATCTATAACCGGCAGTTGTTCGGAGAGTTTTAAAAGATATTTATTGTATTCGGTAAGTTTTATACCTGCGGTTTTAAGTAAAAGGGAAGAGAGATAGTTTGAAGAAAGTTTGTCTATCTGATTTTCCTCTATATCGTAGTTTGCCCAAATTATAAAGGGCGTTACGTGTCGGCTTTGTTCCTGCTCTATTGTAAGTCCCGACAAATCGTTTACACCGATGGTTTTTGCTACAAACTCCGTTTCAATGGACGGTTGATGGTCGCCAAACATACATATTATGGTAGGCTCTTTT
>CALGCE010000045.1 GCA_937884625.1 uncultured Clostridia bacterium | reverse complement strand
TTACATTTGATATAGATGCAAACGGTATCGTCCACGTATCTGCAAAAGATTTAGGTACGGGTAAGGAAAACAACATTACCATCACTTCAAATACAAATATGTCCAAAGAGGATATAGATAAGGCTGTCAAGGAAGCAGAAGCGTATGCGGCAGAGGATAAGAAACGCAGAGAAAACGTTGATTTAAGAAACAATGCCGACCAGTTGATTTATCAGACCGAAAAGACGGTAAGTGAGTTTGGCGATAAGTTGACCGATGAAGAAAAGTCAAAGATAGAGACTGCAAAAGAGGCACTTAAAGAGGCGTTAAAGAGCGAGGATACCGATGCTATCAAGGCAAAACAGGACGAACTTCAAAAGGAAATTTACGCAGTAAGCGAAAAGGTATATAACGCCGCAGCACAAGCACAGGGTGCCGATGCACAAGCACAACCTGATACATCTGCCAACCCCGATAACAACGTATACGAGGCAGATTATACCGATGTTGACGACAGTAACAATAAATAATTTATAACAGTATAAGCGTAGTTTTTCTACGCTTATATTACATAAAGTTGTAGGAGAAATTGCTTTGGCAGAAGATAAACGAGATTATTATGACGTACTCGGCGTTGATAAATCGGTAGGCGACGAGGAACTGAAAAAAGCATACAGAAAAGCCGCAAAGAAGTATCACCCTGATTTGCATCCGGGCGATGCACAGGCCGAAAAGAACTTCAAGGAAGTAAACGAGGCTTACGAGGTACTTTCCGATAAGGAAAAGCGTGCAAGGTATGACCAATTCGGTCACGCAGGGGTAGACCCTAACTTCGGTGCAGGAGGCGGAGGCTTCGGCGGTGGCTTTACGGGAGATTTTTCCGACCTTGGCGATATATTCAGTTCGTTCTTCGGCGGTGGTTTTGGCGGTGGTGGCAGACGTTCCAATCCTAACGCACCACGCAGGGGAAACGATGCGGCGGCATCTGTAAACCTTTCATTTGAAGAGGCGGCAAAGGGTTGTAAGAAAACCGTAAAAGTCACAAAAATAGATAACTGTAAAGACTGTGGGGGTACAGGTTGCGAAAAGGGTACTTCTGCAAAGACCTGCCCTGTTTGTCACGGAAGCGGTCAGGTATCTGCCACACAGCGTACACCTTTCGGCGTTATGCAGACGCAAAAGGTATGCGATAACTGTCACGGAAGCGGTAAGATAATCGATAAACCCTGCCATACCTGTGCAGGAAAGGGAAGAATACGCCACACCGTAGAACAGAGCGTTGATATACCGGCAGGAATTGACGACGGTCAGATAATAAATCTTCGTGGCGGCGGTGATGCAGGTGCTAACGGCGGTCCTGCGGGTGATTTGCGTATTAATGTAAATATGCGTCCGCATCCGATTTTCACAAGAGATGGATTTGACGTATTTTGCGAAATACCGATAACCTTTGCACAGGCAACATTAGGTGCCGAGATTACCGTACCTACACTTGACGGCAAGGTTAAATTTACAATCCATGAGGGTACCCAACCGGGCGATGAGTTCAAACTTAAAGGCAAGGGTATTCAACGCCTTAATTATTCGGGCAAAGGTGACCAATACGTTAAAATAAATGTTGAGGTACCTCGTGACCTTAATAAAACACAAAAAGAAAAACTTAAAGAATTTGATATGTCAACGGGCGAAACAAACTATAAAAAACGTAAAGGTTTTATGGATAAGGTCAAAGATTTTTTCAATGATTAGTTATGAACGTTTGATAATTCATATACTTAAAAGGGTGTAAAAAACTTATGTTTTTTTGCATCCTTTTTTGCGTACTTGAAAAAATAAAATAAAGATAGTATAATGTATTTGTTAAACATTCCTTCAAATAATATAATTGGAGGGAATGTAATGAACGAAAATAAAAATGATGAAAATTCTAAATCTGAACAGTGCGACGAACTTAAACAAATAAAGGAAATGGGTTCGGTCACAAGTTTTGACGGTAAACACAATATTTACTGTCTTACGATTATAGGCGAAATTGAGGGACATAACGTACTGCCCGAACAGAGCAAGACCACAAAATATGAACACGTGATACCTCAACTTGTGGCAATAGAGGAAAGCCGTGATATTGAGGGACTTCTCGTTATTCTCAATACCGTAGGCGGTGATGTTGAGGCAGGTCTTGCAATAGCAGAACTCATATCGGGAATGAAAAAGCCAACGGTTACCTTTGTTTTGGGCGGAGGTCACTCTATCGGTGTGCCTTTGGCGGTTGCGGCAAAACATTCATTTATAGCACCGTCTGCTACTATGACAATTCATCCTGTGAGAATGAACGGTCTTGTGATAGGCGTACCGCAGATGATGAACCATTTTCAGCGTATGCAGGAAAGAATTACCGATTTTGTGGTAAGAAATTCCTCTGTGACATCTGATAGATTTACCGAACTTATGATGAATACGGGCGAAATGGTGACCGACGTAGGTTCGGTGCTTACGGGCGAAAAGGCGGTAAGCGAGGGACTTATCGACAGTTTAGGCTCACTTAGTGATGTTATAGACTGTTTATATGATATGATAGAAAGTAAAAACTAATTTTTTGTCCTGCCGAATAAAAAAATTCGGCAGGACGGTATGGAGTGCAAAATATGGCGACAAAGAAAAGAAAAACGACTGCAAAACAGTCGGCAAACACCAATTCTTCAAGACAATTGTATTCGGTTATATGGTTTGCGGTAGCAATATTTTTGATGTTTGTTGTATTTATTAAGGGACAGAATGTTTGGACCGCTATACATAACTTTATGTTCGGAGTATTCGGTGTAACGGCTTATTTTTATCCGTTTTTGTTGGGGCTTGTGGCGGTTTTGTTTGCTATGGACAAATCATCGGGAAGTATTACTGCAAAAATAGTAGAATCGGCAATACTTATAATGCTGATAGGCGGTTGTGTCGATATATTTGCTCCACATAATTCGGAGTTTACCTTTTGGGAACATCTTGCAAATGCCTATACTACGGGAATATCGCTTAAAAGCGGTGGATTTTTCGGTGCATTGATAGGCTATCCTTTATATGCAGGTTTCGGCAAAACGGGGGCTGCTATTACCATCATAATTTTAATGTTTGTATTCTTGATGATTATAACGGGAACTACACTTATATCACTGTTTAAGACAATGGCAAAACCAGTTAAAGCGGTTTCTGCCCAAGCGGAGAGTGCGTATCAGGCAAGGTCGCAGAGGGAACAAAACCCACAAGAAAACGGTAAACGTGGCGACCTTAAAGTAATAAAAGGCTTTAATGTCGATATACCCGTTGACGATATACCCGAAAAACGTGAAAAGAAAAATGAAAGCCTTAATTCAAAGCAGAGGAAAGTAGTAAGTACATATTTTGACGAAGAGGAACAACCCGAAGCAGAGCCGATAGACGAAGAGACGAATATAAATACGGCACTTAAAGTTGCATCTGACGAGGCAAAAGAGGAACAGGGAGAGAAAATCAAAATAGATTTTGAAAAGGAAAAATCCGATTTTGCAGAGGATATGAGCGAAAAGGAAGCCTCCTTTACCATAGGATATAAATATCCGCCCACCTCGTTGCTTAAAGCAATTAAGGAAACCGACCGTAAGTCAAGAGAGGCGGAACTTGACAGTACAGCGGAACATCTTGTTGAAACTAGAATAGTAGATATAAGCAAGGGTCCTACGGTCACAAGATACGAACTCCAACCCTGTGCCGGTGTAAAAATAAGCAAGATTACAAACCTTGCCGACGATATAGCACTTAACCTTGCTACTGCGGGTGTAAGAATAGAGGCACCGATACCGAATAAAGCGGCGGTAGGAATTGAAGTACCCAATAAGGCGAGTGCGGTAGTAGGCGTAAGAGAAATCATAGAATCAAGTGCATTTATTGCATCAAAGAGTAAACTTACGGTTGCTATGGGACGTGATATAGGCGGTAATGTCGTAGTTGCCGATATAGCAAAAATGCCACACGGACTTATAGCAGGTGCTACGGGTTCGGGTAAATCGGTGTGCATAAACTCAATAGTAATGAGTATTCTTTATAAGGCGTCGCCCGAAGAGGTAAAACTCTTAATGATAGACCCAAAGGTTGTTGAACTCGGTGTTTATAACGGTATACCGCATTTGTTGGTCCCCGTTGTTACAGAACCCAGAAAGGCGGCAGGTGCTTTGGGTTGGGCAGTAAGCGAAATGGAAAAACGCTATCAGATGTTTGCGGATAGGGGAGTCAGAGATATAGAAGGGTATAACAGATTTGTAAATACCCTGACAGACGAGCCTGATGTTAAACGTATGCCCCATATAGTTATAATAATAGACGAACTTGCAGACCTTATGATGACGGCACCCAGCGAGGTGGAAGATTCAATAAACCGTATTGCCGCAAAGGCAAGGGCTGCGGGTATGCATCTGCTTATTGCAACTCAACGTCCGTCGGTTGACGTTGTTACGGGTGTTATCAAGGCAAATATACCTTCCCGTATAGCGTTTGCGGTTTCCTCACAGATAGACAGTAGGACGATACTTGACACCGCAGGAGCCGAAAAACTGCTCGGTAGGGGCGATATGTTGTTTAGTCCCGTAGGCTCTACCAAACCAAAAAGACTTCAAGGCTGTTATGTCAGTGATGAAGAGGTAGAAAAGGTAGTAGAGTTTATAAAGACGGGCGGTACGGCTGATTATGACGATAACATTATGGTTGAGATAGAACGTCAGGCGGCGATAGAAAAGCAGAAAAAGACCGGACTTAGTGAGGACGGTCCTGATGAAGACCCAATGTTAAACGATGCGATAAAGGTCGTTGTGGAAAACGGACAGGCATCAACATCACTGCTTCAAAGACGGCTTAAACTAGGCTATGCAAGGGCGGCAAGAATAATTGACGAAATGGAAACAAGGGGAGTAGTAGGTCCCTACGAAGGCTCAAAACCCCGTAAGGTGCTTATAACAAAAGAGCAACTTATGGAACGGCAGGCCGGAGAAGAGTAATTGGATTACCGAAAAAGGAAAAAGATAAAGCAGTTATCGGCGGCAATTGTAATACTTGTGTTTATGGCGGTTGCCTTAATATCCGCACTCGGTAAATCCGACATTATTTACTGCTTTACAGGGCTTGGTAAAAACACCGACGCACTAACCGATGATTTTGTAAAGGTAATAGATGTAGGCGAGGGCGACAGTATTCTTATTTGCAGTAACGGAAAGTCTGCTCTTGTTGATACGGGCGACGGAAGTACCGATATTTGTTCTAAACTTCTCTCTTACGGTATAAAGAAAATAGATGTTTTACTTATTACACATATACATACCGACCACACAGGCGGTTTTGACAGTATTGCATCAAGATTTATAATAGATAATCTTGTTATGCCCGACTTCGGTAAAACGGACGAAAACGTAGAGCCCGTAAATACGGCGGTAAGAAGTATTGTCCAAAAGGGCGGTAAACTGTATACCGCAACGCAGGGTATGAATTTTAACATCGGCGATTTTGAAATTACTGTAATAGGGTATTATCCCGATGAAGAAGACGAAAACAACCGCTCGGTTATAGTTATGGCTGAAATTTATGATAAACGCTTTCTTTTTACGGGCGATGCCGAATCTGTTGCTGAAAGACTGCTTTTAAAGGACGGCATTAATACCGAATGTGACGTATTAAAGGTAGGTCATCACGGTAGCAGTAATTCCTGTTCAAAGGAATTTTTAAATTCCTGCAATCCCGATATGGCGGTAATTTCCTGCGGAGAGGGTAATACGTACTCGCATCCTCATAAAGAAACTATCGAGCAACTTGAAGACTTTAAAATTAAAACCTACCGTACCGATTTGCAGGGGGATATAACATTTTATGTTGAGGGCGATAAAATTACGGTAGATACCGAAAATTAGCATATTCTATTCACAGTAGAGTTTATTTTTTAACTCTACTGTTTTGTTTTTTATTTGTAGATATTAAAAGGTTTACGGTAGGATTAAATTTTCTTCGAAATAGGTATAATAATTATTGACAATAAATTGCAAAGGAAGAAAATTTATGAAAGAAAATTTTATACTGTCATGTGAGTCAACCGTAGATATGCCGTATCCATATTTAAAAAAGCGGAATATTCCCGTTATTTTTTATACTTACAGTATAGACGGGAAAGAATATGTGGACGATATGTTAAGGGATAAAGACGCATTACCCGAATTTTATGATAATTTAAAAAACGGGAAAGTGCCGTCAACCTCTCAAATCAATAAATATAGGTATACCGAATACTTTGAGGAACTACTGCAAAAAGGTAATGTCCTTCATATTGCGTTCGGTTCGGGAATGACACCGTCGGTTAATAATGCGGTAGAGTCTGCAAAAGAATTGCAGGAAAAATATCCTGACAGAAAAATAATTGTTATAGACTCGCTTTGCAGTAGTTCAGGTTACGGAATGTTAGTGGATATGGCGGCAGATATGAGTGACAATGGAAAAGATGTAAAAGAGATAATTAATATGATAGAAAATTACTGCACAAAAATTCATCATCAGTTTTTTTCTACCGATATTAAATACTTAAAGCGTAGCGGACGGGTATCGGGCATTACGGCAACGGTGGCTACGGTACTTGGTATTTGTCCTATAATGCACCTTAACAGAAAGGGAAGTATTGTAGCCTACGATAAGGTAAGAGGTAAGAAAAACGCCTTTCAAAAAACCGTCGATGAAATGAAAGAACACGCCAAAGACGGTAGCGATTATAACGGTAAATGCTTTATTTGTCACTCGGATTGCATAGATGATGCAAAGGTGTTAAAGGAAATGATTAAAAAAGAATTCACAAAAATTAATGAAATAAAAATTTTTGATATAGGTACCATAATTGCATCGCATAGCGGTGCGGGTACCGTTGCGGTATTTTTTGTGGGGGACGAAAGAGCGGTTTAACAGTGTATTTTAATTCCTTTTTTGCTTATATTATTTATATAAACAAAAAAGGAATGAGATTATGAGAAAAACAAAAATAATATGTACATTGGGTCCTGCTTGCAGGGACGAAAAAACGCTTGTGGGAATGATAAAAAACGGTATGAACGTAGCACGTCTTAATTTTTCTCATCAAACGCACGATTTTCACCGTGAAAATATTGAAATGGTAAAAAAATTAAGAAGTGAACTTAAAGTACCGCTTGCAATAATGCTTGACACAAAAGGTCCCGAATACAGAATTGGCGTATTTGATAACAATAAATACACGTTAAAAGACGGCGATACTTTTACTTTTACAACTGACGATATTGTTGGAATTTGGTTTGGAAATCTTGATAATTCTTACATTAACACAACTGGTGGAAATCAACCAACAAGTATTGT
>CALGCE010000044.1 GCA_937884625.1 uncultured Clostridia bacterium | reverse complement strand
CCTATATCGTAATAAATTTTTGGTTTGATATTAAAGATAAAAAATTTATAAACATAAAAAATTTAAAAAATTATTAAAAATGGCAAATAGGAGGTTTGGTATGGGATTATTAAAGGAATTTAAGCCTAAATATAGAAAAGTGATAATAACAGAATCAAAAGATTTCTCATTATCCTGCATACTCAAAAGAATATCTGTTGGCACTAACCGCCCCGAAAAATCGCCTTTTTCAGTCTTAAATCGGTTCATCGCATTTACGCAACTTTTCTGAATAGGTGTAAACATATAATGAGCTTCAAGACTATAGCCTTTTTCCTTTACTTCAAGCATTTCATTCTTTACCTTGTCCGGCTTTTTCGGGTTGTAATTCATAGTACCGTCAATAATAATATTCAAACCTAAAGACATAGCCATAGTTTTAAGTTTTTTATTTAAGTAGGAAGATTCTTCGTGTACTTCGCTTGCGTTCCAACCTTTATATTCGGGTATATATTCTTTAATTGCATCTGCGTCAAGAATAAAAAAGTTATCGCTGTCAAACATAACTTTTCTTCCTTCCGCCGCCGCACGTTTTTTATCGGTAAACCAAGACTTGCCACTACCGCCCCTGCCGCCAAACATAACGAACTTAGGCTTTTCGCCGTTTTTAGGCTTACAGGCTTGAACTTTTTCCGATGTAAGAATTTTTGAGAATATAATGGAAAATTCTTACAAAAAGATTTTGATCATATCGTATCAAGAGGCATGGAAATTATAGATATAATACTTGCTTATATAATGTTATATTTTTTCCTAAATTTTCAACTTCTTCTTTTGCACCACAAGGGCAGTTGCCGTTTTCATCATATACAATATTGTGCATATTCTTAATTCGAGTATCACCGTTTTTCAATCTATGAGCCTGTTCATTCTGCTTTTTCTCAACCATAGCTTGAGTTTCAGCACCGTCTTTGCCAAGCAAAGAATAAACGTATTCAATACCGTCCTTGTCATTTGTGCATTTTGGGTCTGTAAACTGCTTTTTATAGTCACTCGCAGAAAATGATTCAGCCGGAATAGTGCCGTCTGCATGAGATACAACCTTTTTTACGTCTTCATGCGGCACATGGTATCTAACACCATTTTTTTCGGCTGTAATACCAATCTTTCCGGAAGCAACAACCTTACCGCCTGTCATCATTCTTTCCCCGGCATCATCTTTTATTCTAAAATCAACTTTATCACCGGTATTTGCGGCAATATCTGTCACTGCTGTATTTTTTTTCTGCTGTGTTTCTTCATTCTTTACCTGCCGGTCTTTAGTTTCCTGTTTTTTACGTCCTACAGTCTGTCGGCGCATAAAATCGCCGTGCTTGCCGTGCACTACAACCATTTCCGTATGTTTTCCGTTGCCGTATTTATTGCCGTCATCGCTTTTCTGCATAAAATCCTGCATTGCTTTTAATGTGCTTTTCTCAAAAGTTATTTTCATTTCTATTCACTCCTTTGTTATGCCAGTTCTTCCAGTACGCCTGCTACCGCACTTTTAATCATCTGTTCACGTTTCATCATTTCTTCCAAAACAGCTGCAACCGATTTTTTAACGCTTTTTCTTCTTTCTTCATGGGCTTTGCGGTTCGCTTCATAGTTTTGATAATGCGTTTCTTTGTTCATAGGCATAATTACATCAAGGGTACTGCCTGTTGCAATTGTCATTGCTTTTTCTGCTTCGTTTGCCATTAAGTACGAAGTATTGCCGGTTAAAGCGTTTTTTATGTATTCGTAATTTATTGCAAACTTATCAAAATCGGGTTTTCCGGCACATTCGCCTATTTTTACACCGTCAAACTTATCTTCAATGGCATGTAGCATCGATTTTGGTGTTTCACAAAAATGTGGATAATAATTTTCAAAGACACTAAGACCTCTTTTAATATAATTTTCCTTATCATATCAAAAGGTATAACAGAAAAAGCATATGATAGAACTCCATAAAATTCTATCATATGCTTTTTTATGTCGGCTGTTATTCCTGTACTTTTCGAATGCGGATCGCCATATATTCTCTGCCAGGAAGCGGCACATCAAAATGTCCTTTAAAGGTTCCTTTGTCCTCAATGGTCATGTTCCAGGTATCGATGACTTCCTTGTAACGCTCATCCTCGGTGATCAGACCGCAGGAAATACCGGCAACGGGAGCCTTGATGGGCACACCGGCGTCCATCAGAGCCAGAGTGGAGCCGCAGATGGAGCCCTGAGAGGTGGAGCCGTTGGAGGACAGAACCTCGGAAACCACGCGGATGGCGTAGGGGA
>CALGCE010000043.1 GCA_937884625.1 uncultured Clostridia bacterium | reverse complement strand
GAACGTGGCTATGCAGCCCTTGCAGTGGCTCACAACTCGAACGACAATGCAGAGACCATGGTCCTCAACATGCTTAGGGGCACCGGTCTCAAGGGCATGACGGGCATGAAGCTTATGTCCATGGTACCGGTTCCGGTTAAGATTCCGGCAATCAAGTTTGAATATAACAACCACAACTGCCACATTGATACGAGCCGAATCGTACTCGGCAGTTCAGACTTTGCCCTAGCCGGACACTTGCAGAATATCGGCCACTGGCTAAATAAGGAAGCCGACCTGGTAGGAAACCTGCGCTTCACTTCCGACTATACCAATGTGGATGAACTGCTGGATATCATATTTGATCTCATCCTCAGCAAGTGTAAATCCTACGAACTCCAGACTTAAATGTCCGGCGTAGTCAGAAATGGGAGAGATATCATCGAAAGCTTCTTTTAATCCTTCTTCACCAGCCTCAATACGAGCACGAATTGTTCTATTGGCATCTTCCATTTCAACACGATCAACCGTTGCACCAGCAATCAATTGTGTGTCTCCTGGATCAGTAATAAATGCTTTACGCATCATTTGGCGAACAATTACTTCAATGTGTTTATCATTGATGTCAACACCCTGAGTACGGTATGCATTTTGAATTTCGGCTATGATATATTCCTGTACTGCCTCGGGTCCTTGTGCTTCAAGAATATCCTGCGGATATTTAGCACCCGGAATAAGAAGGTCGCCTGCGTTTACATAATCGCCGTCATTAACTAGTGTACGAACTCCGTAAGGTATAACAACCTTTTCTTCGTCCATAGTTTCGTCATTGGTAATTATAATTACGTTGCTCTTCTTCTCTTCCGCTATACGAACCTTACCTGACATCTTTGCAATAAGACCGCAATGTTTAGGCCTTCTTGCCTCAAACAGTTCTTCAACACGGGGTAGACCCTGTGTAATATCTTCGGTAGAAGCGATACCGCCCGTATGGAAAGTACGCATCGTAAGTTGGGTACCGGGTTCGCCTATTGACTGTGCCGCTACTATACCTACTGCCTCGCCTACCGTTACCGGATTATTTGTAGCAAGGTTTGCACCGTAGCACTTCTGACATACACCGTGATGGCTATGGCAGGTAAGAATTGAACGGATTTCTATACGTTCTATTCCTGCATCAACTATTCTCTTGGCGTCCTCTTTGGTCATCATATGCTCATTATCGCATATAACCTCGCCCGTACTGGGGTCGACAGCAGGATTAAGCAAGTATCTGCCGACAAGACGTTCTTCCAAGGTTTCAAGAATGTGATTTCCGTCTTTAATATCAAATACGGTAAGACCTTCCGTAGTTCCGCAATCGTTTTCTCTTACTATTACGTCCTGCGAAACGTCAACAAGACGGCGGGTAAGATAACCCGAGTCTGCCGTACGAAGTGCGGTATCGGCAAGTCCCTTACGTGCACCACGGGAAGATATAAAGAATTCAAGTACGTTAAGTCCCTCACGGTAGTTAGCACGAATGGGTACTTCAATGACCTTACCTGCGGTATTTGCAATAAGTCCACGCATTCCTGCAAGTTGTCTTATCTGACTCATAGAACCACGGGCACCGGAATCTGCCATCATAAATATCGGGTTGAATTCGTCAAGGTTGCCTTTAAGTGCATCTGCAACGTCCTCTGTTGCCTGATTCCATATTTCGATAACGTGACGGCTACGCTCGTCGTTACTTATAAGACCACGGCGGTAATCCTTTGTTACGTTATCTATTTCTTTTTCTGCCTGACCTAAAATTTCTTTCTTTGCAGGCGGAATAACTGCATCTATTACCGCAACGGTTATGGCACCCTTTGTAGAATACTTAAAGCCCGTTGCCTTGATATTATCAAGAACTATTGACGACCTGCTTGTTCCGTGAAGGTCGATACAACGCTCGATTATCTTACCGAGTTGTTTTTTACCGACCTTATTTTGAATTATATCGTCATTGCTCTCGACAAATTTTTTACTGCTGTCTTTAAGTGAGAATGTCCATTCAAGGTCTAATGCGTGGTCGGGGTTGCTTCTGTCAACAAATCCCAAATCCTGCGGTATTGACTCATTAAATATGATGAAACCTACTGTACACCATACAAGACCGCTGTTGCCGTTAGCGTCGCTCATACGAACTCTAATTGGTGCGTGCAGACCGATAAGTCCGTCATTGTACGCCATTATTGCCTCGTCTTTATCCCTGAACACCTTATTGGTACCGATTTCGTCTGCCTTGACAAGGGTTAAATAGTATGAACCGAGTACCATATCCTGCGTGGGAACTGCTACCGGCTTACCGTCAGACGGTTTTAAGAGGTTATTTGCGGCAAGCATGAGGAAACGTGCCTCTGCCTGTGCCTCCGCAGAAAGCGGAATGTGAATAGCCATCTGGTCGCCGTCAAAGTCGGCATTGTATGCGGTACAAACAAGAGGATGAAGTTTAAGTGCTTTACCCTCAACAAGTACGGGCTCAAATGCCTGAATACCGAGTCTGTGAAGTGTTGGCGCACGGTCAAGGATAACTGGATGATCTTTTATAACATCTTCTAGTATGAATTAATCCTGTTCCTGTACTAATTACTTCACAGTCAACTGCTTTTGATTTATCTAAAGAAATAATAGAACCTTTGCCAAATTGAGTTTCTATTTCCTTAATTGTTTGTTCAAATATTTTTTGATTTTCCATTTTTTTGTATATCTCCCAATAAGTAATTGACCATAAAATTTGGGAATTTGAAAAAAATTTTAATTTTTTTGCAAAATACTTAAATAATCAAGAGTTAAAGATTCCTGAAAAATATTTAATCTTTTTGATCACTTATGTGCATAAATTTCATTAAAACAAACTATATCTGCAAGTTTATCAGATTCTTTTTTATCTTTATTAGATACATTTAACAAGATTAAGGAATAAGCTTTACACATTTCATCATGATACTTACGATTCTTCTTTTGTAGTTTGGCTTTAATCTCATTAAAATCATAAGATTGTCTAATCTTTTTAATTTTTTCATCTCA
>CALGCE010000042.1 GCA_937884625.1 uncultured Clostridia bacterium | reverse complement strand
TGAATCAGGAGAGTTGATATACTTTGGCATCTCATCTCCCAGAGCTCTTCCTCCGAAAGCTACTATCTTGCCCATCTCATCCATTATCGGGAACATCAGTCTTCCCCTAAACAAGTCAATCAGATTACCCTTTGCCGTCCTGGTAAAGAGTCCTGACACCTCCATCTCATCATCCGTATATCCCTGTCTCTTCAGATATTTGTACAGATTATCCCAGCCCTCTGGCGAATAACCCAGTCCGAAATTATTGCATGTGGCTGCTGTAAGCTCTCTCCTCTTCGCATAATTAAGAGCTTTGCTGCCCTCCTGTGAGTGAAGAGATTTATAAAAAAATCTTGCCGATTCGGTAAGAAGATCCATGACGCGCTTCTTCTTGTCCTTAAGCCCGTCAGGCACATCCCCGCGTACTATTCTCTGTGCAAGTCCCTCAACCACGGCCGTCTTGCCGACACCCGGCTCACCGATTAAGCAAGGATTATTTTTAGAACGACGGGATAAAATTTGTATTGTGCGATAAAGTTCCTTTTCCCTGCCTATTATAGCATCAAGTTTTCCCTGCCTTGCACGGGCAGTAAGATTAGTACAATACTGTTCAAGAAAACGGCGGCGTTTTTTCTTCGGTTTACCATCCTTTTCTTTTGTCTTGCCGTTTGATTTTTCGTCGGTATCTTTGCCGTCACTTCCGACACCGAACAGATTTTTAATAAACGGTATTGCAGGAGCAGTACCTAAATCAAAGGTTTCGTCATTAAGGTCGGCATCGTCAATATCCTCCATGTCGGGCGACATCATTTCCATAAACTGCTCACTCATCTGTTCAATATCTTCATCGGTAACATTCATACTTTTAAGCATATCGTCAACGGGTTTTATACCCAAAGATTTTGCACAGACAAGACACAGTCCCTCCGGCTCGGCAGACGCATTTGCAGGGTTAGAAATAAATACCACTGCCGGACGTTTTTTACATTTTGAACAAAGTTTCATAATTTAAAATTTCTCCTTGAAATTGGTTATCTGAAAAAAGGTAAAACCGTTGACAACGGTTTAAATAAATAAGATTGATTTATTGCATCTTTGGTAAAAATCAAAAATCCGTTTTTAGTAAATGACACTATAAGGCTTACTATCATACAAAAGGCAATTGATATTAATATGCCCTTAAACAGTCCGATAACACCGCCGAACGTCCTATTTACCTTACCTATTACACTGACGGAAAACAGTTTATTTGTGTATTTGGCAAGTATTTTAACAAGAAACAGCAATACAACAAATATAATTGTTGAATATATCATAGACAGAATTTTTGTAATGACGGGTTTCGCAACTGTTTTTGATGCTTTTTTTGCGGCATCTGTCACGCCCTCACTCGCTTTATCGGCAATTTTTTCTGAAAAACCGTCTTTTGAAATACCAAGTGAATCTGAATTTTTTGTTATAAACTTCGGAAGTGCAGACCATACCTTTTCAACAGTATCTTTTGTTTTTTCAGTACTTGCACTTTCGGTAGCGGATATAATAGACGGTTCTATTACCTTATCGTATGTAAATGACGCCATCGGTACGCTTAAATATGTCGATAACAGTACCGCAGCAATCAGTCCCGCAACTTCAATTGCTGTGCGGACAAAACCGTAATGTGCAGATACTGCCACCGATACTATTATAATAGCAAGAATAATTAAGTCAAGTATAATACCGAAAGTCATTACTTTTCACCTTCAAGTTGTATTTTTTGAATAGTACTGTCACTTATTACCGCCAATGAATATGTGCCTATTGAGGCGAGTTTTTTACAACCATAGCCACACTCACCTGTTCTTATCAAATTGCCGTTTTTATCAAATAAATATACCTTAGTATCGCTTATACAATAAATATGACCACGTGCAACCTGAATATCACTTATAATACCGTTAAACTGAAATTCGGAGATTTTTTCACCGCTTGATGAAATAAGCATAATAAGATTATCACTTCGGTCGCTTAATCTGTTAAACACAAGTAACGAGCGATTATTACCAAATCTGTACATATCTAGTACACGTTCGTTTTTTATATCTTTTTTAGCGTATTTTGACCAAGAAATATAATTTGCACCCGACTTTGTAAGTGCCAAAAATCCTCTGCCGTTATTTTCAAGCGAATATACAATTTCGCCCTGATACTCAAAATAGACTTTTGCGTCGGCAGAGTCAAACGAAAGTACCGTAACGCCCGAAACATACTGTCCGCCGGAAGCATTTAGGGTTGATACCGCTATTTTTTTGCCCGACGGCGAAACGCACACGTTATTAACCAAATTTTTTGCCGAATTCCACTGATATATTTGATTTCCGTATTTGTTATAAACCGTAACACAAGCAGTGTATTCCTGCGATTCGGTGACGACCGCAAACGCACCTGAACGGGAAATTGCCGCATTTATTATAGCATATTTTGTAGTGATTTTTTTAACAAGCCTTTTAAGATTATAAATGTAAAGCGTATTACCGCCTTGGTCAAAAACAAGTGCCCTTGTTTGAGAAGTTTTAAGTATCGGATTTGAAAATCCGTGTGCAACCGATAGCATTTGTTTACCGCTATTTGAAAAGGCGGATAAATTAGTATCGGTCAAAACGTAATAATAACTTCCCTTTGACACTGCGTTTAGGGTTTGTGAACCGTAAATTTCTGTGGGATAACTTCCGCTACCCGTAAGTGATATCCAATTTGTGATATTTTCCGCAAGTCCGACAGGCAATATATATGAAATAATTAAGATAACCGCAACAAGTATAATAGCAGTTAAAGCGGCAATTTTAAATTTACGGTTGCGTTCAAGTTTGTTACCCTTTACAACTCGCATTTCCTTTTCGGGCAGAACTCCTACGCTCTTTTTATCCCTTGACGGCTTCATTTTTATTTCCGTATTTACGTTTTTAGCTTTTTTTGTACGTCCTGATTTATGTACTTTTTTCTTTTTATATTCAGGCATTAATTTTCACCCTCAAAATCGTAATAAACCCTATCCAAAAATAACCCCTGTGGCGGTAAGGTAGTACCTGCCGAATTTCTGTCTTTATTATTAAAAACGTCTATTGCACAATTTGTATTTAATCTTTTGTAAGATACATCCAGCATTGTACCTGCAAGAATTCTTACCATATTATAAAGAAATCCGTCGGCAGTAATAGAAAAACTGTAAATATCATTTTTTAAAGTAAATTCACACTTTTTTACAGTGCGGACGGTATCCTCAACCGTTCTGCCTGATGCGGAAAATCCGTAAAAATCGTGTTTGCCGACAACTGTACTGCAAAACTCGTTTGCAAGGGTAATATCAGGCGTAGCATCAAGTCTTAAAGTGTACCTTGACAAAAACGGGTCACTTATTCCCGTATACATACGGTAAATATAAGATTTACCCTTTGCATCATATCTTGCGTGAAAATCGTTTTTTACCTGTCTGCAACCCTTAACCGCTATATCATCGGGAAGTATTGAATTAAGACCTCTTAAAAAGGCACTTTCGGGTATATTATCTTCACAGTCAAGATGACAGCAAAACTGCCTTGCGTGAACACCTGCATCGGTCCTGCTGCAACCCGTAAGTTTTGGTCTGACACCTAAAAGTTTTTCAAGGCTATCCTGCATTACCTGTTGCACCGTAATCCCGTTAGGTTGTACCTGCCAACCGTGATACGCAGTACCGTCGTATGAAATTGTAAGCAACATTCTTTTCAATGTTCTCACGCCTTTTTAAAACAGATTAAAAACAATTATAAGACCGCAAAAAATTACCGAAACTGCACTTGCAATAATATCAAGTGAGGTAAACTGCAATTTTTTCATACGCTGTCTTCCCTCTCCGCCGTTGTAACAACGGCACTCCATCGCTTCCGCAAGTTCATACGCACGTCTTACGGCAGAAATTAGAAGCGGTATAAGAATCGGTATTAATGCTTTAATCCTTTGGGTTAATTTGCCGTTTTCAAGGTCGGCACCTCTTGCCTTTTGTGCATTCATTATCTTATCGGTTTCTTCTACAAGAGTAGGTATAAATCTTAATGCTATTGTCATCATCATAGCAAGAGTATGAACGGCATTTTTAAGACCGATATATTTAAGCGGTGACAGCAATGTTTCAATAGCATCGGTAAGGTCGTTTGGCGTTGTGGTATAGGTAAGCACTGAACTTACGGTTATAAGCAGTAAAATTCTCATTGCCATAAATACCGCCCTGTATACACCGCCTGTATTTACGGTAAACCGCCAAAAACTAAATAATACTTTACCCTCACTGCCGTAAAACAAATTAATTACCGCCGTAAATATAATTATCGGCATAATAGACTTTAAATTTTTAAAATAAAGATTGAAAGGCACTTTTGATACAATTGTTACACATATAATAAATGCCGTAAAAATAAGAAGTGAGAGCATATTTTGAGTTATAAAAATAAATATAATTATTGTAAATAGTATTAATTTTATTGTTCAAGGCAGCTTTTACTAAAGGATAACGTTCGTCCAATTGTAAAGCTAACCTTGCTAAATCATTTTTATGAACTTCTGTAGTCCTTCGCTCTAAATTTGCAACATAGCACAGAACACTCTTCCAAGCCTGTTGCATGGAACCATCTCCGCCTACCATAGGTATAGCTTCAAGATGATCAACACGCTCAAAATCGTCTTCTGTGCAAAGCAAAAATTCTCCGCCCCAGACTGTACCATCAGAACCATAGCCGGTACCATCAAAGCAAATCGCTAAAGCAGGACCTTCTAGTTGCTTTTCCGCCATAACAGCTAAAGCATGAGCGTGATGGTGCTGCACCTGCAGGAAGGGAAGCTTACGCTCTTTAGCTAAGCTTTCTCCTAGTCTAGTGCTAGCGTAATCAGGGTGCAAATCTCCAACTATAAGCTGTGGTTTCCCTTGCAAAAGCTGTTGCCAATCCTCAACCGTAGCACGCCATTGCAGTTCAGTCTTTTCCTCTTCTATATCACCAGGAAGCTGAGCGGGGTAAATTCTCTCCCCTATGGAAAGTGCAACACTGGGCTCCATTTGGGCACCAACTGCTAAAACCTCAGTACTTGCCAAGCAGTCAGTGTTAGCCAAGGTTATAGGCTCTGGCATATAGCCTTTTGTACGGCGTAAAACCTGAACAGTATCCTTTTTACCTTTATGTAAAACTCGGACTACGGAATCATCTGCAGGTCGCAAAGTATCACGGTCATAGGTAAATAAACCTGCCACTAGTTCCTGTTCCTGGTA
>CALGCE010000041.1 GCA_937884625.1 uncultured Clostridia bacterium | reverse complement strand
GAAACTATGCGTTCAAAGTCCAAAAAAGGCTCTCTGCTATGGGTACTTGATAAAACCAAAACCGCTATGGGTAAAAGACTTTTAAGAGGTTGGCTCGAAAAACCGTTACTTACAATTAATGATATTGCATTAAGGCAAAATGCCGTTGAAGAACTGTGCGACAGTACGGTTTTGAGGTGTGAAGCGGTAGAGTGTATGAGCGGTATTAAGGATATAGAGCGTATTATGACCAAAATGGTTTACGGCTCTGCAAATCCGAAAGACCTGCTTAACCTAGCATCTACCGCCCATAGATTTCCAGTTCTTAAACAACTGTTAGAGCAGTCAAACAGCAGAATGTTAAAAGGGATTTATAACGATATAAACACAGAACAAGATTTAATATCCCTTATTGACGATGCCATTGATGAAAAGGCACCTGCCATTGCAAAAGAGGGTAAAATTTTAAAAGACGGGTATAACAGTGAAGTTGACCTGTTAAGAAGTATTATGAAAAACGGTGCGACAAACCTTTCAGATATTGAAGCAAGGGAGAGGGAGCGTACCGGTATTAAGACACTTAAAGTTAAATATAACAAGGTATTCGGTTATTATATCGAAGTTACAAATTCATTTCTTGATAAGGTACCCGAAGATTACATAAGAAAGCAGACCCTTGTAAATTGCGAACGCTTTGTAACCGAAGAACTCAAAGAACTTGAAGTTAAGGTGCTTTCGTCAAAGGGCAGGGTATACGAACTTGAATACGAGATATTTGACGGTATAAGGCGTAAGGTTGCCGAAAGACTTAGAGGTTTTCAGACCACCGCATCTGCAATAGCACGTCTTGATGCGTTGTGTTCGCTCTCCACCGTTGCGGTGGATAATAACTACTGCCGTCCGCTTGTTACAAATGACGGTAAGATTAATATACAGGGCGGAAGACACCCTGTCGTAGAGCAACTTATAAAAACACCTTTTGTTTCAAATGATACGGTACTTGACCTTAATGATAACCGTTGTGCTATCATAACAGGTCCTAATATGGCAGGTAAGTCCACATATATGCGTCAGGTAGCACTGATAACACTTATGGCACAGATAGGCTCTTTTGTTCCGGCACAAATGGCACAAATAGGCATTGTCGATGCTATATATACAAGGGTTGGTGCGTCGGACGATTTGGCTTCGGGACAGTCCACCTTTATGGTTGAGATGAGCGAGGTTGCGGATATAATTAAACACGCAACGAAAAACAGTCTTTTAATACTTGACGAGATAGGCAGGGGCACGTCTACCTTTGACGGTATGTCGATAGCAAGAGCGGTACTTGAATATGTTGCCGATAGGAAAAAACTCGGTGCAAAAACACTTTTTGCAACCCACTATCACGAACTTACAGAACTTGAAAACGAGATGGGCGGTGTTAAAAATTATAATATAGCCGTCAAAAAACGTGGCGATGATATAATATTTTTAAGAAGAATAGTACCCGGCGGTGCGGACGACAGTTACGGTATAGAAGTAGCGGCACTTTCAGGAATACCGTCCGCAGTTACCGATAGGGCAAAGCAAATATTGAAGCAAACGCTTGAAAGCGGTATTGTTACATATAAAACGGTAGCGTCAAACGATGCACAAATACCCCTTGAAATGTTGGGGGCTACCGATATATTAAATGAACTAAAAGCACTTGATGTAAACACTCTTACGCCCATAGAGGCTATGGGATTGCTCTTTGACCTTGCAAACAAAGCAAAATCTATTTAAAATTTACGAGTATTAAAAAAGGGAAGTGAAACAAAATGCCAAAAATCAACCTGTTACCAAAGACAATATCCGAACTTATTGCCGCAGGTGAAGTTGTAGAAAGACCTGCTTCGGTAGTAAAGGAATTGGTTGAGAATTCGGTAGATGCCAATTCTAAACATATAACGGTTGAAATTCAGCACGGTGGTATAACCTATATCCGTATAACCGATGACGGTTGCGGTATTGCAAATGCGGACGTGCCTACGGCATTTTTGCGTCACGCAACGAGTAAAATCAGTACGGCACAAGACCTTGAAAGTATTTGCACACTTGGTTTCAGAGGCGAAGCGTTAGCGGCGACTGCTATTGTATCAAAAACAGAACTTTTTACAAAAACTGCCGAAGAAGAGTTTGGTACCCACTATATAATTGAGGGCGGAAACGAGGTAGTTTACGAGGAAAACGGCTGTCCTGACGGCACTACCATAATTGTAAGAGATTTATTTTACAATACACCTGCAAGAATGAAGTTTTTGAAAAAGGATGTATCCGAGGGTAATGCCGTATCTGCCGTAATAGAGAGGATAGCACTCTCTCACCCTGAAATTTCCTTTAAATTTATAAGGGACGGTAAACAGACCTTATCAACGTCAGGCGACGGCAAACTTGACAGTGCAATTTACAGTGTTTTGGGAAGAGAATTTTCAAAATCGTTGATACCGCTTAATAGTGAGAGTGACAGAATAATTGTTACGGGTTACGTTTGCAAACCTGTATACTGCCGTCAGTCAAGGGCGGGACAGTTTGTATTTTTAAACGGCAGACTTGTCAATTCAAAAACCGTAATGGCGGCGGTGGAACAGGCGTACAAAAACAGTGCTATGATAGGCAAGTTTCCTGCATTTGTAATAAATATCAAAATTCCTTTTGATACGGTTGATGTCAACGTTCACCCTGCTAAAACCGAAGTGCGTTTTTCCGACGAAAAACGTATTTTTGAGGCGGTTCATTATGCAGTTAAAAATGCAATCAGTATGGGAGATACAAGACCTGTAATAGATGTAAGCACAAAGCCCAAAAAGTCATTTTTTGAGCATATGGACGTTCAAAAATATCGTCAGCAGGCGGTAAGTACAGATGCACTCAAAACACCTACCGTTGCAGAAAAGGTGTATGAAAGCGTAATAGAAAATCCGCCGACGGTTTTAAGGCAGGATACAACACCGCCGTTTTTTGTAAAAAATGTAGATGTTAACATATCTGTTTGCGATGATATACCGCAACCTATAAAAGAAACTAAAAAGGAACCCCCAAAAGAGTATAAACCCAATGAGGAAATAAGGTTTATTGGGGAGGCTTTTTGCACCTATATAATAGTAGAAATGGGAAACAGTGTATTTCTTATAGATAAACACGCCGCCCACGAAAGAATACTTTTCAATAAACTAAAATCGGAAGAAAGCATAGAAATACAGTCGCTTTTAGTACCCGTTACGGTAAGGCTTTCTTCCTATGAATATGATGCAGTGCTTAAATATGAAAATTTGCTTAATAAAGCAGGCTTTGAAATTGAGGATTTCGGAAATGAAACGGTAATCGTAAGGGCAGTGCCGTCCGTTTTGGGCGACGCCGATGTTGAGTCTTGCATAACGCAGGTGGCAGCAAGCCTTTGCGAAAAGGGTACTGTTGAGATAGAAATGCTTGAACGATTGTATCATACGGTCGCCTGCAAGGCGGCAATTAAAGCAGGATACTTAACTTCGCAAAAAGAACTTACGCAACTTGCCCAAAAGGTACTTACAAATGACGATATAATGTACTGTCCGCACGGCAGACCCGTTGCATTTGAGATAAAAAAATACGACCTTGAAAAGCAGTTTGGCAGAATACAGTAATGGAAAAGATTAAAACGGTTTTTGTTGTCGGTCCTACCGCCAGCGGTAAGACAGAACTTGGGATAAAAATTGCAAAGAAGTACGGCGGAGAAATAATTTCTGCTGATTCTATGCAGATATATAAAGATATGAGTATAGCGTCCGCCTCTCCGACAAGTGAGGAACGCTCTCAGGTAAAACATCATCTTGTTGAGTTTTTGGAGTACGGCGATAACTATACCGTAGCCGATTATGTATCGGTTGCAAGAAGTAAGATTTTTGAAATAAACAACAAAGGAAAACTGCCTGTAATAGTAGGCGGTACGGGACTTTATATAAATTCACTTGCAGATAATATCGAATTTACTGCCGAGCAGACTGATTTTAAGTTAAGGGAACGACTCCAAAAACAAATGCAGGAAATCGGTGCAGATAAAATGCTTGAACTTTTAAGAGAAATAGACCCTGATACCGCTACTAAACTTCACCCAAATAATAAGCGAAGAATAATAAGAGCATTTGAAATTTACTACTTAACGGGGATTACAAAATCAAAGCAGGATTTAATTTCAAGACAAAATGAGTCGCCAATAAACCCTGTAATGATAGGCATAACATACCGTGACAGGCAACTGCTTTATGAAAGAATAGAAAAGCGTGTTGAAAAAATGCTTGAAAACGGTCTTGTGGACGAGGCAAAAAGGGCATATGATAGGTTTGGCGGTATCTTTACGGGTTCATCACAGGCAATAGGTCATAAAGAGTTGTTTGATTATTTTGACGGGAAATGCACGCTTGAAAATGCGGTAGAGGTTTTAAAGCGTTCTACTAAACGGTACGCCAAACGTCAAATGACATGGTTTTCAAAAGACGAACGCATAAAATGGATATATGCCGACGAAACGCCCGACGTTTTTGAGATGGCTGAACGAATATTTAAGGAGGAACAAATTTGAGAGGGAATACCGCACTTAAAGTAATAATCGGTATATTTGCAATAGTATTTATAGTACATCAACTTTATTCCTCGTTGTATAATCCCATAACGACCGAAAGTGCCGAATATTTTGAGGCGGTGGACGGGATTAATATTGTAGGAACTCTTATTAGAGGGGAAACGATAGTATCCAACAATTCGTCAGGTGTATTGCATTTTGTTATTCCCGATGGAAGCCGTGTTGCAAAAAACGGAACTCTTGCGGAAATTTACGGCAGTGAGGGTGCATCTATTACAGTTAGCAGAATAGCGGAGATTACCTCACAGATAAGAAATATAGAGGAATTGCAGGCGTATAATGACCTGCAAGCGGCAGACTTGGAACTTGTAAGCGGTAAGGTCTGTACTGCACTTAACGGTCTTATAACCGACAGCGGAAGCGGTGATTTTTCTAACCTTTCTGACCGAAGTGCACTTTTACTTTCGGCAATTAACCGCCGTCAAATGATAACGGGGGAGGTTACCGATTTTTCGGCACAACTCGCTACCCTTAATTCGGAACTTACAAGCCTTAATGCATCTTTACCTGCGGTACAGGGCAGAATAACAGCACCGCTTTCGGGATACTTCGTATCTGGTACGGACGGTTTTGAAAATGTGCTTTCTTTTGATGACCTGACTAAGATAACACCCGAATTTTTAAGCGAGATAAAGCCTGAAAAAACACAGGACAACGCCATTGGTAAAATAGTATCTGACTATGAGTGGTACATAGCGGCAAGGGTTACCATAAACGATTCACTTAAATATAAAGAGGGCGATGAACTCACCGTTAAGACAAGTATTAAATCAAGTCCTGAACTGCCGGTAACGGTTAAATGTATTAATATGTCGTCAGATACGGACAGTGCGGTGGTTATATTCGCCTGTCGGCAGATGAACAGTGAACTTGCGAGTATGCGAACGGGTGCTATGACGGTTATCAGTAAAGTCTATAAGGGACTGCATCTTCCCAAAAAATCGCTTAGAGTGGTTGACGGTAAGACGGGAGTATACGTAAGGTCGGGTATAAACGCAAAGTTTGTTCCCGTTAAGGTAATATATTCTACCGATGATTACATAATCTGTAAGCAAACGCAAAGCGATGATAATGTATTACGTCTTTATGATGAGGTAATAGTGAAAGGAAAGAATCTGTATGACGGAAAAATCATCAGTTGAGATATTTGACGAAAACTTCGCATATATAAAAGAGAAAATAAACGAGGCGGCAAAAATTTCGGGGAGAAGTCCTGATGATATAACACTGCTTGCCGCAACCAAAACCGTAGATGTTTGTGTTATAAATCACGCAATAAAAAACGGACTTAAATACATAGGCGAAAACAAGGTTCAGGAGTTTCTTTTTAAGTATGAGGATTACCTGCCCGTACATAAGCATTTTATAGGACATTTGCAGACCAATAAGGTAAAAGATATTGTGGGTAAGGCAGAACTTATACAGTCGGTTGATTCTTTACACCTTGCAAAGGAAATTTCAAAGCAAAGTATAAAGAAAGGCGTTATGACCGATATACTGCTTGAAGTTAATATAGGCGAGGAAGAAAGTAAGTCGGGATTTAGGTATAATGAGGTAGAGGAAAACCTTAAAATCATTGCAGAAATGGATAATATTTGCATTAAAGGACTTATGGCAATACCGCCTATATGCAATAAAGCACAGGATAATAAAAAATATTTTGCAAAAATGAACAATCTATTTATTGACATTGGGAGCAAAAACATAGATAATAGTAGTATGGATATTCTGTCGATGGGAATGTCGGACGATTATTATACGGCAATTATTGAGGGTGCAAATCTTGTCAGAATAGGTACTGCACTTTTCGGAAGAAGATATTATTTATAAGGAGATAAAACTATGGGCGTTTGGGACAGCATTAAAAACATTATGAGCATACCCGAAGAGGATGAGTTTGAGGATGAAACAAATGAGGTGGGTGAGCGTTCGTCAAGAAAGCAGAATATGAAGGATGTCGAGGTTGCAAACAACAAAAGCGAAGCACCTGCAAGACTTATAAAATCAAAGACGGTAAATTACAATCAAAGTCAGATGCAGGTGGTACTTGTTAAGCCTGACCGTTTTGAGGATGTTACCACAATAGCCGACCATCTTAATGAAAAAAAGACGGTAGTATTAAATCTTGAAGCGGCAAACCGTGATGTATCACGCAGGATAATTGACTTTTTGAGCGGTGTGGCGTATGCCAATCACGGAAATATCCGTAAGGTTGCAAACAGTACGTTTATAATAGTCGCAAGAGATGTTGACGTTATGGGCGAACTAATGCTTGACGACTATGACGAGAGTAAACTGTATTTTTGATATAAAAAATAGATAGGAGGGCTTTTATGTTAAGTTCAAATGATATAAGAAACGTTAAATTTTCAAAATCGGTGGGCGGTTATAAGCAGGAGGAAGTGGAAATTCTTCTCGATAAAATCGAGGCTGATTATGACCAGTTTGAGCGAACAGTGCGTGACCTTAATTCTAAGATTGAAAAATTAAACGGCGAAGTTGAATCATATAGGAGTTCGCAGACGAGCATACAAAGCGTACTTATAAGTGCCCAAAGACTGGCAGACCAAATTGTTGATGAGGCAAAGGCAAAGAGCGATGAAATAGTAAAGAATGCCGAGTCAAGTATTGAAATAATAACCGCCAAAGAGAAAGAACTTACCCTTGCGTTTGACCGTAAGGCAAGTGAACGTAAGGCACAGACAGAAAAGGAACTTGAAGACACCATTAAGGCGGCAACCGAGAGGTCAAACAGCATAGAAAAGGCAACCGAGGACAGTGTAAGAAGACAACAGTTACTCTTTGATAAACTTAAACTTGAAATTTCGGCATTTAAAGCAGAAATCACTAAGACTTATAAAGAGCACTTGGAGTTACTTCAAAAGTTACCCGACCAAGTACCTATGGACCCTACCCAAATTGCAAAATTGGTATCCGATGAATATAATAAGGTTCCAAATGCACAAGATTTTATAGAAGAAAAAACAGTTGAACCAAAACAGCAGGAAACGGCAGAAGAAAATGAAGCAGAGGTAGAAGTACAGGAAGATGTCGGCTTTATAATTAATGCCGATGACCTGTCAGACGAAGAATAAAGCCTTCTTATTTTGAAAGGAGAAGTCAGGACGTGTCTTATATTCTTGCAATAATTACAGGTCTTTGTATCTTAGGTTTAGACCAATATACAAAGTTTTTTATAGTGTCGAATTATGAACTTGCGACCTCTCACGATTTTATTAAAGGAATTATAGATATAACCTATATTCACAACCGTGGGGGAGCATGGGGTATGTTAAACGGTCATACCTGGCTTTTGCTTTCCATTACCATAATAGTTATGCTTATCTGTATTTCTCTCATTTTAAAGTTCGGTGTAAAGAATAAACTTATGTTTTGGGCGGTTGTACTTATTCTTTCGGGCGGTCTTGGAAATATGGCAGACCGTATTTTTCGTTCAGGTAACGTAGTGGATTTTTTGCACTTTGAGTTTTTCCCCGAATTTCCCGTTTTCAATGTTGCGGACTGTTCAATAGTTATAGGTGCATCATTGCTTATACTATACTTTATTATCGATGCCATAAATGACAGAAAGTTAAGAAAATCTGTTATAGACGTACAAAATGAAAACGATTAGTGTTGTTTTTGACGACGGTGAAAACCGCCGTCTTGATGTTTTTATATCGCTCTGTGCGGAGATTACACGCTCAAATGCGTCAAAAATAATATCAAACGGTCAAGTTAGAGTAAACGGACAAGTAAGGGATAAAAATTACAAATTAAAATCAGGCGATAGGGTTGATATAAACATTTTACCGCCGAAAGAGTATACTGTAACTGCCGAGAATATACCGATTGACATTGTCTATGAAGATGACGATTTACTCGTTGTAAATAAACCCAAAGGTATGGTAGTACATCCTGCATCAGGTAATTACAGCGGTACGCTTGTAAATGCGATTATGTATCACTGCGGAGATACGCTTTCGGGTATAAACGGCGTTATGCGTCCTGGGATACTTCACAGAATAGATAAAAACACAAGCGGACTTTTAATAGTTGCAAAAAATGATACTGCACATAACTTTTTGGCAGGGCAAATAAAGGAACATTCTTTTACACGGGAATACGAAGCAGTTGTATACGGTAATTTAAATAATGAGAGCGGAACGGTAGATGCACCGATAGGAAGGCACCCCATAAAGCGTAAACAAATGGCGGTGACCGATAAAAACAGTAAAAACGCCGTAACTCATTATGAGGTAGTAGAGCGATTCGGAAGTTTTACACATTTAAAACTTACCCTTCAAACAGGACGAACTCATCAGATAAGGGTTCATATGTCGTATATAGGTCACCCCGTTGCGGGCGACGATGTATACGGACCTAAAAAGGTAATTACCAAACTTTGCGGTCAGTGTTTGCACGCACGAAAAATAGGTTTTGTGCACCCAAACGGTAAATATATGGAATTTTCAAGTCCGCTTCCCGATTACTTTGAGAGTTTTTTAAAGGAGTGCAGGAAAAATTGAATTTATTTAAGGGCTGTCTTATTGCCTGTGACGTTGACGGTACACTTCTTTATGACGGTAAGATTTGTGAGCGTAATATCGAAAAAATAAAGTATTTTCAAAGCGAGGGCGGTATATTTTCTCTCGCTACGGGCAGGTCAGCAGGTGCCGTGAACGATGTGTTAGAGGTGTTGCCCGATATTTCGCCGTCTGTTATGGCAAACGGTTGTATGATATACGACTATAAAAACGATAAAATTCTTTTTGAATATAGGCTTAAAGAAGATGAACGGTTTATTGCAAAAGAGGTACTTGCAAACTTTCCCACCGTCGGCATTGAGATACATAGCGGAAAACACGTCCTTACCCTTAACCGAAATTTTGAAACCGATGACCATCAGTATTATGAAAAAATAGACATTTTAGAAGTTGACTTTGAGACGGCAACAAAATATAATTGGAATAAAGTGTTATATGCACCTGAAAACAGTAACGATTATAAGGCTTTAAAGGAGTTTTTGGAACCTTACGGTAAAATGGCCCATTTTTGTGGAACAAAGGTGTTTTTCGGTAATAGAGAAAGGCATTATTATGAGCAAATACCGTATGGACAGTCAAAACAAAGCGGTATTATAAAACTGCAAGAATTTATGAATATCAAAAAGGGTTGCAGTTATGCAATAGGTGATTTTTACAACGACCTTGAAATGATAACATCTGCCGATATAGGTGCTACTCTTTGCACATCTCCCGATGATATTAAGAGTGAGGCTGACGTGGTGGTAGGCAACGTGCAAAACGGTGCAGTTGCGGATTTTATAGAGTATTTAATTAATTTAAGGAAGGATAAATTATATGGATAACATTACAAAAAAAGAACTTCAAAAAACTGCGTGTAAAGTAAGAATGGGTATAATCGAGGGGGTTCACGCCGCAAAGTCGGGTCATCCGGGCGGTTCGCTTTCTTGTGCAGATATAATTACATATCTATATTTTAAGCATATGAACATAGACCCCAAAAATCCAAAGGACGAAAACAGAGACCGTTTTGTTTTATCTAAAGGTCACACAGCTCCTGGTTTATATTCTGCACTTGCACATCGCGGATA
>CALGCE010000040.1 GCA_937884625.1 uncultured Clostridia bacterium | reverse complement strand
ATTAACAAAGCAGGAAAATTTTCTTTGGATTTTCCTGCTTTGTCTACAGTCTGAAGCAATCCTCTCGAACAGCGTTCGAGAGGATTGTTTTATTTATCCCCTGATTTAAAAATAAGTGCCATAATAAGTCCGAAGAATATTGCGGCGGCAATTCCTGCCGAAGTTGCGGTAAGTCCTCCGCTTAATATTCCCATTACACCGTACTGTTTTACCGCCTCTTTAACGCCCGTCGCAAGACTGTAACCGAAACCCGTCAGCGGTACGGTGGCACCTGCACCTGCAAACTTGACAAGCGGTTCGTAAACACCCACCGCCGTAAGCAGTACACCTGCAACGACGTAGGAAACCAAAATCCTTGCAGGGGTAAGTTTAGTATAATCAATTAACACCTGACCTACGGTACAAAGCGTACCGCCGACCAAAAACGCCCAAAGGCAATTCATACACACGCTCATAATAATCCCTCTGATGTTTCACGTGAAACATTTTATTTTCAAAGATTATTATTTGGTGTTTACTGTGATTTTATACCTTAATTTCAAAACATTGTTCGATTTCTTGTATTACCGTATCATAATCAAGATTTCGCACGGTAATTTTGTCTGCACTCTCCGACCTTACCACCAACTGCACCTTACAGGCATCATATTTAATATCAGGCAGGGTGCGTATTATCTTGACTATGCCTACGTCTTCCTTTTTGCAATATAGTTCACGAACGGTAAGACGCACCGAGTTTGCGGCAAATATGTTGTCCGAAAGACAAAGTCTGCCGTATTTCATATTGCGGTAGGAAAGACTGCCGTAATAAAGTATAATTCCCATAAGTACCGTTCCCAAAAACAAAACCACTCTGTCGAAGTAGGGAAAAAGCAGTATTGCGGTAACCGACACCGTTATATCAAGACCTGCATAGAGTTGCGGAAGCCACAAAAACCGCCTGATATTGAGTTTGCTGTGTTCGGCGGTAATGGGTTGTTTGTCGGTTTGCAGGAAACTGAAATGTTCGGCAAACCTTGTTTTGAGTTCTTTTAATCTGCCTACGGGTATTATTACCGCCTTTTCGCCCTTACCCTCGCCGTAACCGCCGATTGCGGCACGCATTGTAAACATTTTAAAGGGACGCATAATGGGCGTTTGCTCCATACATATATTCTTAACCGCCGATTTTTTGAATACTATTCGACGTCTTACAAAAAATCCCGACTGAATTTCTACCTTTTCACCGTTCATACGCAGTTTAAAACGCATATTTTTAAAAAACGACCTCAAAAAAGACAGGGTATAAGCCAAAGCTAAAATTACAGTGACTATATTGACCGCAGGTGGAAAGATGGCATTAAATCTGCTTGAAATATTATTTATTTCGTCAAAAACCATTTCGGAAAGTGCCACACCTAAAAGTTTACCCGTTCGGTTAATAACGGGAACGCCGATGATAAGTCCCGTAATGGCGGAAGAAGTCGCCATAGAAAGTACGGCGGTCCTGAAACCCGAATACCTTATAACCTTTTGTTCTTCTTTACCGTAGAGTATTTTTGAAAGTGCCAAAGCATCGTTATTGTAAAGTTTAAACTTAAAATCAGGTTTAGATGGACGACCTGCCTCGGTATTTACGGTAAATGTAACACTTCTTACAAGAATATCAAGCGGATTACGGCTTGAAGATACGCTTGACAGCCTTGAAAGGTTTATCTCCGACTCCGACTTATACAAAAAACCGCTTTTTACGGTAAGTTTATCCCTATCTACCGAAACGCTAAACGAACGGTAACGCAGTACCGCTATTACAAAAATTGCAATAAAAAGTCCCGTTTCGAGCGGAAGTATACCGCTTACACGGCGGTATTTAATATATTGTATCAAACCCTTTATTACAGGAAAAACAAGGACGAAAAGAAAGGGTTTTAAATAGGTAAGTGTCATAATAGGGTGGGCTTTAAAGGTTGTTTTCAATTTTTTCGTCCTCCCGAAAGTCCGTCAAGGAGTACCTTTGCATCATCTATATTCATTTCGGGAATAACAAGCAGACCTCTTGCCGCCCTTAAAGTTACGCCCGTAAGACCGAAACGCCTTGCAACGGGTGTTGAAAAACTCTGTGCAAAGACAAGTCTCGGATAGGGCATAATATTGGTAAGTTTAAAAAACACGCCTCTTGAAACCTTTATAGCCGTATCATTTACCGTAATTATAAAACTTTTAAAATAAAGGGGAAGAAACCAAATTATAAAAACCGCACCCAAAGCCGCAATTATGCTAATAGGTATAAAAAGCCATTTGCTGTACTTTAAGAAGAATGCAAGTACACCGATTAAGACCGCAAATACCGCCGTAAAGCGTATTTGCCACAAAGTTAGCGTTTTTTCGGGCAATCTGCTCTCCATCAGGTTTCCTCCCTTATTTTTTTATTTTGTCCCAATATTCCTTGAATTTTTGCTCGTTTTTATTGTCCCCAAAATTATAATATTTACGGTTTTTTATATTATCGGGGAGATACTGTTGGTTTACATAATGTTTGTCATAGTCGTGAGGGTAGAGGTAGTTTTGTCCCTTTACTTCGGCGTCCTCTCCGTCACAGTGTTTATTTTGCAAGTGTCTTGGAATATCCCCCGTAACTCCGCTTTGTACGTCTGCAAGAGCGGTGTTTATCGCCTTATAAACAGAATTTGATTTCGGCGAAGTCGCAACCAATATAACCGCATTTGCAAGGGGAATTCTTGCCTCGGGAAGTCCTACTTGAAGGGCAGTGTCAACCGCCGATTTTACTATCGGTATTATCTGCGGATAGGCAAGACCTACGTCCTCATTGGCACATACCAAAAGCCTCCTGCAAGCACTCGGCAAATCTCCTGCCGCCAAAAGACGGGCAAGGTAGTAAACGGCGGCGTCGGGGTCGGAACCTCTCATAGACTTCTGATAGGCGGACACTATATCGTAATGCTCGTCGCCCTCTCGGTCATACCTTACCGAATTACCTGCAAGTATCTGCTCTGTCATTTGGTCGGTTATCTTGGTTTCTTGTGTGCCGTCGGTTAACATAATACCAAGTTCGAGCATATTTAGTGCCCGTCTTACATCTCCTGCACTCGCCCTTGAAATCTTATTAAGGGCGTCTTCTTCTATGCTTATATTCTTTTTATCTTCCTTGTTTACGGTGTCGATTGCCCTTAAAAGTACCTGCTTTATATCTTCACTGTCAAGAGTTTTAAACTCAAAAACAGTGGAACGGCTTAAAATCGCATTGTAAACATAAAAAAACGGGTTTTCGGTAGTGGATGCTATAAGTGTAATATCCCCCGTTTCGATATATGACAAAAGTATCTGTTGCTGTTTTTTATTAAAATACTGTATCTCGTCAAGGTACAAAAGAATACCACCTGCGGTGTCAATAGTACCGATAGACGCTATTATATCCTTAATATCGGAGGTTGATGCAGTGGTGGCGTTAAGGTAACACAACTTTTTTTGACACATATTTGCTATGATTTTAGCAACCGTTGTTTTTCCCACGCCCGACGGTCCGTAAAATATAAGATTTGGGATATTTCCCATATCAATAATCCTGCGAAGCACCTTACCGTCGCCAAGCAGATGTTTTTGACCTGCGACTTCATCTATTGTTTGCGGTCTTACCCTGTCTGCAAGCGGAGATTTCATACAACCACTCCTTAAAGCATTATACATTTTTATTGTACAATATTTTGCCAAATTTTTCAACAACATAAATTTTCGTAAACTTTGCCTCATACAATTATATGGGTGTTTTAGTATGATACAGAAGACAATATTTATAAAAAATGCGGCGATACTTACCGTATCGTCGTTGTTGTTGCGGTTTATAGGGATAATATTTAAGGTGTGGCTTGCGTCAGAGATAGGGTCGGAGGGTATAGGACTGTACCAACTTGTATTTTCTGTCTATATGCTTGCGGCTACCTTTGCGACTTCGGGAATATCCACCGCCGTCACCAGGCTTATAGCCGACGAACTAGCACTCGGCGTGGAGCGTGGCGTTAAAAAAATCTTCCGCAGATGTGTGGAAATAACCCTATTTATTGCGGTTTTATCGACCTTAATACTTGTTTTCGGTGCAGAGATAATTTCAAAATACTTTTTATCGGATATGCGTGCGGTACCTGCAATAAAAATACTCTCTTTGTCCTTACCTTTTATGGGACTTTCGTCATGTTTCAGAGGATACTTTATAGCAAGGCGAAAAGCATCTCCCACCGCACTGTCTCAACTGTTTGAACAGGCGGTACGGATAGTAATAGTGTTGTTGCTTGTAGGAAAGTTTGCCTATAAAGGTCTTGCCTTTACCTGCGGTGCGGTACTGCTTGGAGATACCGCCGCAGAACTAATATCCGCCCTTTACCTATTACTTTTATATTTAAAGGATTTAGGCAAACTTAAAAATTTAAACGGCAGAGCAAGACCGCCGTTTGGCATAGTAAAGGCAGTATGTCACATAGCAGTCCCCATAACGGCAGGACGGTATCTTAATACTGCACTTCGTACGGCTGAAAATATATTAGTCCCAAAATGTCTTTCAAAAAACCGACTTACGGGACAAAACGCTCTGTCGCAGTTTGGTATGATAAAGGGAATGGCACTGCCTATTTTGTTTTTCCCTTCAACCCTTTTAAATTCGCTCTCCACTTTGCTAATCCCCGAAATGTCGGAAGCGGCGGCAAGGGGAAGAAAAGGACTAGTGCGTGATGCGGTAGGGGGGATACTTAAAATTACCGCCCTTATATCTTTTATATTTGCCTCTGTTTTTATGACGGCAGGAAGACAGATAGGACTTTTAATTTACAAAAGCACCGATGTAGGCTTTTTACTTTGTGCTCTGGCACCAATAGTACCGCTTATGTATCTTGACAGTGTTTCGGACGGAATTTTAAAAGGTCTTGACCAACAAGCCTTTACCTTTCGCACGTCGGTAGTAGATTCTGCCATAAGAATAGTGCTTGTGATAATAATTCTGCCACGTTTCGGACTAAAAGGGTTTATAGGAATTATGTATTTTTCAAATCTTCTTACCTGCGGACTAAACGTCGGGAGACTGATAAAGGTAAGCGAAGCCGACTTCGACCCTATAAAGACGGTATTTATACCCCTTGCAGGTGCTATTTGTATAACCCTTTTGTTTAACACGCTTATATCTATGATACACAGTCTGCCAAATTTGGTTTACATAATACTGCTTTGTGTAACAAGCATACCGTCATATATAGCGTTTTTGTTTATGATAGGAAGTATAAATTCTGACGATATAAGAAATTATGTGCGTTAGAGTTTTAATAACTCATAATTCCTCTTAATTACTTTCTCTCCACGCCAATTATACGCCCTTTGTAATATATCTTCGCCGTAGGTGTAGGTGTCTTTGTAGCCGTCGATAAATTCCTTAATATAGGTGTTTTGTGCCGTTTCGTTTAGTGGGCAACTTTCGGCACAAATGTCGCAACCCCACAAAATACCGTATTTTATTAGGGCGTTTTTCTCAATTTGTGAAAGTTCGCCCTTTTTCTGACTTACCGCCGAAAGACAGTCTGTTTGTGTGCTTTTTTTCGGGCAAACCTCTTTACATCTGTTACAACCGATACATTTTTTAAATTTTTCATCGCAGGGTATAGAAAGGTCGGTCACAATCTCGCCTATAAAGACGAAACTGCCGTACTTTTCATTAATAAGCATACGGTTTTCCCCTAAAACGCCAAGTCCTGACAGTACGGCGGTGTAGACTTCGGGTATGGGGGAATTGTCAATAAAAACTTCAAACTTGTTACTTGTAAACTCACTTTCAAGATGACTTTTTGCAGCAGATAAATATTTAAGACAGATTTTGTGATAATCGGGAACGGCACTGTAACGGCTTATAAACTGCGGTTTTTCGTCCTTAACTTTATAAGGAAAAATGCAGGTAATGACGGTTTTTGAATTTTCAGGAAGTCGTAAAACCGCCCTGCAATCAAGCAGTTTGTCAGAAATTTTATCAAAAGAACAAAAGCCGACATCCATAATGCCGGCTTTATTAATTATATCAGTTATCTTTTGTTTCATTCTCTCTCACTGCCTTAAAAAATTCGGTGAGCACCGCCTTGCACTCGTCCTCACAGATACCGCCGTAAATTTCTACTTTAGAGCCTAACGGGTAGTCGCACAGATTAAGCACGCTGTCAACGCACCCTGCTTTTAAATCGTACGCACCGAATACAAGGGTTGATATTCTCGAATTTATTATCGCCCCTGCACACATACAGCAAGGCTCCATTGTAACATACATTTCGCACCCGTCAAGACGCCAGTCGCCAAGAAATTCACAAGCGTTATTAATAGCCTCGATTTCTGCATGGGACAAGACGGAATTTTTTTCTTCCCTCATATTCCGCCCTTTGCCTATTATAACGCCGTCTTTAACTATTACCGCACCGACGGGAATTTCGCCCACACTTGCCGACTTTTCTGCAAGTTTAAGGCACTCATACATAAATTTCTTATCCATTGTCTTCTATAAAGAAGCCGTCACGCATATCCTCGTAGGATAAATCCTGCTTTTTACTTGCAGATAACAGAAAAAACGGTACCAACGGATAGACAAAAATTGAAAGAATAATATATAACTTACGGTTTTTATGGTCAAACTCATCATAAAGACTGTAAAGGCATACGAACATAACTATTCTGTAAACCACAAAGAATAAAAGCGAACACAAATACACCATAAATGCGTAAATGATAGGTTGAAGTGCCGAAACGTCCAACTCGGTATCATTGGCATACGCCTTTTCGGCATCAAAAAGCAGGTCAACAAATCCTGCCAACATCATAACAACGCTTATAAGTGCCAACAAAAAGAATACGGTATAAAAGAAAATGAGCAGTTTATCGTATCCTCTTTTACCTCTGTAATTACCTGCCATTTTTCCCGTAAGCGACAAATTTAAAAAGGGCAAAAACGCATACCAAGAATTTTTATTTCCTACTTTAAGTGCCATATTGTAAAGTCCAAGCGACCGCACTATCCACAAAAGAAATGTGACAACCGCCAAAATTACGCAAAATGCAGAAAAAAGGTAAACGAGAGTTTTTAGGTACTGTACGTTTAATCCTAAATCCAAAAGTGTCATAAAATCTTCCTATCCTATAAAATATTTAAACGATTCTCCGATATGAATTACCAAAAAAATGATAATTACGGGAGATGTTAAAAACCAAATAAGTTTTTCCTTTTCGCTTGATACGGTTTTAACGCCGTTTTCGTTAAAGTTTTCTTTTTCCCTTGAAGAAAAGATAAGTATACCTATCAGTCCTACAAGCAGACAAAGTGAATAAAATACTATAAAAAACGCACTCTGATATTCGCCCGATACCCCGTCAAAGAGGTAATCAAATACCACCGACGAAAAGTTGTTATAAAAGTGAAGCAGTATACAACCCCATATAGAGCCCGTTTTAAGTCTTATCATACCCAAAACAAAGCCTACAAGTATTGCAAAGGGCATCTGCTCAAAATTGCCGTGCATAACACCGAACATAACCGATGTGGTAATCAGTGCAAAAATATCGCCGTACTTTTTAAGCAGACCGAAAAATACACCTCTGAAAGAGAATTCTTCGGCAAGTGCAGGTATGAATGCGATCGAAAACAAGGTTAATAAAAAGCCTGTTACACCGTTTGGGTTTTCGCCGTAGTCAACCGAATAGTTAACGCCGAAACTCTCAAAAAAATCCCCTGCAAAAGAAACCGAAATGTTTGAAAAGGTGCAAAATCCGATACCGAACAGAAAAAGGGGAAGTGTAAGTCCTCTTTTAGGTCTTTCGAACGGTACTAAATCGCTTATTCGCTCTCCTGCAATTTTTGCTGAAACGGTCGAAAACAACAAAAAACCAATAAGTGAAAAAAGAATTTGAATTATACAAAGTACCGCAGGCTCGCAAATAATTTCATAAGCCTTTTTTATTTCAATTCCCAAAGACGAAGTTACAGAATAATAAATACTAGCCCATTTGAATGTTAAAGCAAACACTAAAATAACGGGTATTCCTACAAATAACGCCGTTTTTTTAATTTGCTTTTTCTCGTTTTTCTTCGGGGATACGGCAAACGGATTGTAATTATAAATATTTTGCTGTTCCATTTTCTCTTACTGCTTTCCTGTTCTAGATGTTAGATGATAGATGTTAGACACTAGACGCTAAAAACTAGAAACTAAAAACTAAAAACTATTCACTTTCAGTTTCTACCGTTCCTGCGTCGGCGTCTGCCTCTTCGGGTTTGTCGTTTACCTCGCTGTCGTCGTGTTCCGCCTTTGCGACCGAGAGTATCTCCTCGCCGTCAGCCACACGCATAATTCTTACGCCCTTTGCAGGTCTTGCAAACTCTGAAATATCCCCTGCAAAAATTCTTATTATTATACCGTTAGAGGCAATCATTATGATGTCTTCATTTTCTTCAACGGGCAGTGCTGCCGCAACCTCGCCGTACTTTTCGGTACGGTAGTTAAGAAGTCCCTTACCGCCTCTTGACTGTACCCTGTAACAGGAAATCGGACTTATTCTTCCGTAACCCGTCTTTGTAACGGTAAGCACCCTTGTGTTTTCATTACAGATAGCCATATCTACTATACTGTCGCCCTCACGCATATTGATAGCCTTAACGCCCCTTGCGGTTCTTCCCATAGACCTTACCGCATTTTCGTTAAACTGAATTGCAAAGCCTTTGCGTGTTGCAATAAGCAGATTTTCATTACCCGTTGTCATTCTGACAAAGCCCAATTCGTCATCATCGTCGATAGAAATTGCTATAATTCCCGTCTTTCTTGTATTCTTAAAGTCGGAAAGTCTTGTTCTCTTTATGATACCTTTCTTGGTTATCATACAGATATATCTTTCTTCCTCGTCCTTTACGGTGCAGGGCAGAATGATGGTAATTTTTTCATCAGGCATAAGCGGTACTACGTTTATTATGTTCATACCCTTTGCCGTTCTTGAACCCTCGGGAATTTCGTACGCCTTAATTCTGTAAACTCTGCCAAGGTTAGAGAAAAGCATAATTGTATCGTGGGAGGAGCATACAAACATATTTTCTACTATGTCGTCTTCCCTCGTGGTCATTCCCGTAATACCCTTACCGCCTCTGTGCTGTACGTTATAAGTATCGGCAGGAAGACGTTTAATATAACCGTTAGCCGATTTTGTTATTACAACGTCCTCTTTTGGAATAAGGTCTTCTATGTCAACCTCTCCTGCAACGTCAGAAATTTCGGTTCTGCGGTCGTCGGAGAATTTATCCCTTAAATTAAGAGATTCTGTCTTTACTATATCAAGTATTCTTTCCTTGCTTGCAAGAATTGCATCACACTCTTTGATAAAGTCCAATTTTTCCTGTAATTCATCAAGGATTTTCTGCTTTTCAAGACCTGCAAGTTTACCTAACTGCATCTGTACTATTGCAGTGGTCTGAATATCGTCAAGACCGAAACGGTCGGTTAAAGCCTGTTTACTTTCAGGGATAGTCTTACTTGCCCTTATTATTGCGATTACCTCGTCAATAAAGTCAAGAGCAACTTTAAGTCCCTCTAAAATATGTGCTCTCTCCGCCGCTTTTTTACGGTCAAAAGCAGTTCTTCTTCTTATAATATCGCACTGAAAGTCTATTGCATTTTGCAACATTTCTTTAAGTGTTAATATCTGCGGTTTGCCGTTTACAATTGCCAGTAAAATTGCACCGAATGTAGTCTGCAAAGAGGTATAAGAGTAAATCTTATTAAGTACTACCTGCGGATTTGCATCCTTTTTGATGTCTACTACTATTCTAAGTCCGCCGTCACGCTGGGAAGAATAGTCAACAACGTCCTCAATACCCTCTATTCTCTTTTCAACCGCAAGGTCGTAAATATGTTTAACAAGGTCTTTTTTGCGTACCTTGTAGGGTATCTCACTTATAATAATTCTGAATTTGCCGTTTTTAACTTCCTCAATTTCGGCTTTACCGCGAACGGTTATTTTACCTCTGCCGGTAGCGTAGGCGGCACGGATACCGCTTCTGCCCATAATTATACCGCCCGTCGGAAAATCAGGACCTTTTATGTGCTGACAAATCTCCTGCAAATCAGCCTCGGGATTATCAATAAGACAACACATACCGTCTATTACTTCGCCTAAATTGTGAGGCGGTATTTCGGTTGCCATTCCTACTGCTATACCCGACGAGCCGTTTACCAAAAGTTGC
>CALGCE010000039.1 GCA_937884625.1 uncultured Clostridia bacterium | reverse complement strand
GCGGAACGTTCTGACGAATAACGTAAGGAACCTTGTTTTCAAGATTTTTTCTTAACTGGGTCGCCGTTGGCTACGCCCCTACAACATTTATTTTAATTTTTGATTGCCTTTTGTGTAATATGTAAATTCAATATAAGCTTTTTTTATACCTTTGTTTATTGTTAAGTTTGCAAAATCTAATGTAATAGAATTTTCTAAATTTTTCAAACCACATGTGGTTAATTGTAGCAATTTTCCCATACACAAATCTCCGTACATATATTATACATAAAGTATATTTTATGTCAATTTTAAATATTAAATTTGGTTGTTCTGGTTTGCGCGTGTAATCAATTTGTATTTGGTAGAATAATGAAATCTATCAAATACACTTACTGTTATATCACATATAATGTTATAGATTTCTTTGTGCTAAAAATAAGGGTATAATTTGGTTATAGGACATATTTTATTAATAAAGACCTCGAAATATATTCGGAGCAATTAAATCATTTGGGGAGCAATATTCAAAATCCCACATTTAATTTAATTGTTTTATAAATTTTTAAATTTAATGGGTGCGGAAACAGTCTATAATCACGCCGATTACAGACTGCTTTCTTCAAAGGTATTAGACGAACTTTCAAAATTTAAGGAAGTAAACATATACCTTAGAGGAATGATACCTTTGGTGGGTTTTAAATCAAGTAGTGTTTTCTATAAACGTAATGAACGGTTGGCAGGTAAAGGACACTATCCGTTTAAAAAAATGCTCTCCCTTGCACTTGACGGCATCACAAGTTTGTCAATTAAGCCCATAAGACTTATTACTTCACTTGGCTTTATAATTGTCATAATAAGTTTTATAGGTGTTGTTTGGTCTGTTGTGACCAAAATTTTAGGCAAATCGGTAGCAGGTTGGTCGTCGATAGTCAGTATAATCTGTATGCTTGGAGGTATACAGATTTTAAGCATTGGAGTAATTGGCGAATATATCGGCAAAATTTATCTTGAAACCAAAGAAAGACCGAGATACATTATTGAAGAGCGCACCGATTCTTCCTCATAAATCGTTATATCTTGACAGTTTTTTACAATTATGATAATATATATATGATTAATATTGTTGGGAGAAGCATTATGTCTTATACAAAACACAGTCTTCGCAAAACTTACCCAAAATTGCTCTTAACATTTATGATGGGTATAACTGCATTGATTGTTTTTTTTAACGTTCTCAACCTTAAAAACTGTTTTATTTTTTCGGATATAGGTTCAGATACCATTCAAGAATATTTCCCCGTTTTTAATATGATTGTAGACAAAATAAGCAGCGGCGATTTTTCAACGTGGGAATTCAACTGGGGACTCGGTACTGATATTTTTAATAACCAAAGTCTTGTTTTTGACCCATTTAATATAATAATTTATTCAGGCGGCATACTGAAAGGTACGTTGGGAATTGCTTATGCCATAGGTGTTACACAAATAATTAAATCGTTTTTATGCGGATATATTACCTATTTTTATCTTTCGTGTTTTAACTTTAACGAACTGTCGAAGGTAATATCTTCTTACATTTGTGCTTTTAGCGGGTTTTTAATGCTTTGGGGACAGCACTATTTTTTCTCTACTGCCTGTGTTATATTACTTGCTCTTATATTGATGATTGAAAAATCATTCAAAGATAAAAGATTTTTAATACCCTTAACTGTTGTCGCATTTTTTGCCTTTTCGTTCAGCGTTTATACTTCATATATGATTGGTATAGCATCTGTTTTTTACGTTATTGTCAGGCTTTCTATGCTTTACGGTAGTGAGTTGAAAAAATGGTTTAAAATTATCGGGCAATTTGTTATTTGTATTTTTATTGCATTTTTAATGTCAGCAGTATTTATGCTTCCGCCAATATATCAAATGACTCAGGTTTCCTCACGTTTGTCTTCCGAAATGTCTTTGATTGACATATTAAAACTTACCGTCCAACATTATAATCCTATTGATATTTTAAAGACGATTGCACGTTTTTTTTCGAATAACATTTACGGTACTGCCCTAAAATATTCCGGTCCGCTCAATTACTATGAAAGTCAACAGTTGTTCTATTCAAGTTTAATATTGCCTTTTAGTTTTATATTCTTTTTTGAAGGAATATTCTACTCTAAAAGAAAACTGTCATGTATATTTGTATTTTTATTGTTTGCATATAGTTTCATTTCTCCCTTTACAGCATTTTCATTTAACTGTTTTTCCGCCTATGCCACACGGTACTCTTTCGTATTCTTGCCGTTATTTGCAGTAATAATGGCTTTTGTGATAAGCAGAATTAAAGAAATCCACCGTTTGAGTTTTATTATCGGAATTATAACTGCCGTGTTATCGGTAGTATTATGTATTTATATTTCTTTTTTTGTTGTTCCTAACGGTAAAAATATATTTACGATACTTTCTAAATTCGATATAAATAAACACAAACAATGTATAATAAACATTTCAATTATTTTTAGCATAATGTTTGTTATGTTTTTATTGACGGTTATCAGACATAAAAATATTTTAAGCGGTTTATTAATTTTAATTTTTATGTTCAATGTTTTTGTTGATACCTATGCTACTGCAAATTTCAGACAAAAAATCACATTTAACGAAATCGTTGATACAAAAATAACAAGACAGGAAATTCAAAATAGTATCAAAAAATTAAATGACGATAATTTTTACCGTGTTGAAAAGGAATTTACAACACAAACGTTATGGAATCAATCGTTAGTTTTTAATTTTCAGGGAATTGGCTATTATAATACGACTTACAATAAATATGTACAAGAATTTTATCAAAACATTTGGCCGGAAATATGTTACGAACAATTAGCAAAAACTATATACTTTATCCAAGCGTTGCGGGAGAAATCCAACTGACTTCTTTGCTTGGAGTAAAATACATTTTTGCAAAGAATACTTTGCCGTTTGATAATAATAATTTTGAACTAATATCCGAACAAAACGGTATATATCTGTTTGAAAATAAAAATGCCGCCGGACTTGGTATTTTATTTAATCGTACAATTTCAGAAAAAGATTTA
>CALGCE010000038.1 GCA_937884625.1 uncultured Clostridia bacterium | reverse complement strand
GGTCATTTTATCGCCGAAACCAAGGGGGTTTACAGCAGCGGCAGAGGCGCCACCACCGATAACAGTAACTGCATCGGTTTCTGCCATAGCCTTTGCAACCGACATAGTGCCTTTTGCAAGTGTCGGATTTTCAAACACGCCCATAGGACCGTTCCATACAACCGTTTTGGCATTTTTAACTTCGTTTGCAAAAAGTTCTGCAGTTTTAGGACCTATATCAAGGCTCATCATATCATCGGGTATTTTATCAGCGTCAACAACACTTATATCTATATCTCCGTCAATTGGGTCGGGGAATGATTTAGAAATGGTGCAGTCAACGGGAAGAAGGATTTTTACGCCCTTTTCTTCTGCTTTTGCCATCATATTTTTGCAATAGTCAATCTTTTCGGGGTCGAGCAGGGAAGTACCCGTACCGTAACCTTTGGCAGCGAGGAATGTGTAAGCCATACCTCCGCCGATTATAAGTGTATCAGCCTTGTTTAAAAGATTTTCAATAACTGAAAGTTTGTCTGCCACCTTTGCACCGCCGAGTATTGTTACAAACGGACGGACAGGCGAATCAACGGCATTACCTAAATATTTAAGTTCTTTTCCGATAAGGTAACCTGCAACGGCCTCCTTAACGTACGATACAACACCGACGGTTGAGCAGTGTGCTCTGTGTGCGGTACCGAAAGCGTCATTTACAAATATGTCGGCAAGAGAGCCCAATTCCTTTGAAAATTCTTCGCCGTTTTTGGTTTCTTCTGCTCTGTAACGTGTGTTTTGAAGAAGTACAACGTCGCCGTCTTTCATATTGGCAACAGCCATCTTTGCATTTTCGCCGACAACATTATCGTCAGCCGCAAATACTACCTCTTTGCCTAAAAGTTCAGAAAGACGTTTTGCAACGGGTGCCAATGACAGTTCGGGCTTCGGTTCGCCTTTCGGTTTACCTAAATGTGAGCAAAGAATAACCTTGCCACCGTCGTTAATCAGTTTCTTAATGGTAGGAAGTGCTGCATTGATACGGTTTTCGTCTGTTATAACTCCGTTTTTAAGCGGAACATTAAAATCACAGCGAACGAGAACCTTTTGACCTTTGACGTTAATATCGTCTACTGTCTTTTTGTTAAGTGCGTTCATTTAAAGACATCCTTTCACTTTGTTAAAATTTTTACAATATATATTTTACCACATTTTACATATTTTTCAACAGATATTTTAACTTTATAATGACAAATTAAAGTATATCTTCCCAAGAATAATTGTGCAGTTGACCGAAATTTTCAAGGGAAGGGTAGTCCCACTGTCTTAAAGTTTCATAAACCGCTATGGCTACCGAATTTGAAAGGTTAAGACTTCGTATTTCTCCCTCCATAGGAATACGTACGCATCTTTCGGGATTTTTAATAAGCAATTCTTCGGGGAGCCCTTTTGTTTCTTTGCCGAACATTAAATAGCAACCGTCAGGGTAAGAAACATCTGAATGCACGTTTCTGCCCTTGGTTGTAAAATAGAAAAAGTCGCCTTTGTTATTTTTTGCAAAAAAATCATTTAAATTATCATAATAGGTTATATCTAAATATTTCCAATAGTCAAGACCGGCACGTTTTAGTTTCCTATCGTCTACCGTAAATCCCATAGGACCCACTAAATGCAGTCTAGCCCCCGTTGCCGCACATGTACGGGCGACATTACCGGTATTTTGAGGCATTTCCGG
>CALGCE010000037.1 GCA_937884625.1 uncultured Clostridia bacterium | reverse complement strand
CCCAAATTAACAATCAATGTACGATTATTAGGAGTAGCGCCGGCCTTGGTAACAATATATTTCTTAGAAGCAATGCTCATATTGAATTCCTTAACCTTCTTACCAAGTTCAAAGTCGCTATTACCGTTAGCACCTCTTTTGTATGGAAGCTCAACATCGCAATTTTCGAAGCAGAAAGTAATGGAATAATCCTCTGTGTGATTGTCTGTCGGAAGAACGAAGAGAGTAAACTTCTGATTGTTTTCTGGAGCAATGCCTTCAGTAGGCATCTCTAACTTAATCTTCTTCACAACAGTCTGATTTGCCGGTTTTGGTGACTTTGTAATTTCTTTGGTCACAAGATTGAAGGTAAAGATATCAGTATAACCGATATTGGCAACAACTTCTCCTACATGATGTTGAGTCAGACCAGATATATCATAATGGTCAAGTTCAGTGGTCATTGCAGATCCGGCATATTTCTGTGCATTCTGCATTGGTGCATACATATCTACACCACCGGGGGTTTGCTGATGAAGGCACTCTGACTTTAAATAATAATCACCACAGCCAGTTGTTGGCCATTCAATATAGGCATCGCTGCTAGCAACACGCTTAAAAACCTGGTGAGCCAAAAGTTCGTTCTTCAGATACTTTCCGCCATCAACAGTTTGCAGATCTCCTGCTTCACAAACGATATCCTGACCAGCCACTGCTGGAACAACAGCTGACTCTGTACCCATGAAGGTTATGTACTTCAACTTACCAACAATTGATGAATAAGTCTCTACGTCCTTCATTGAAAGAGCGATAGTAGCCAACGGAGACTTTAAATTCAAATCAAGAGCTTCGCCAACTGATTTATGCAGTTCCTTAACGTCTGTTTCATCGCCTGCGATACCGTCAGAGATGTAATCGTACATAAGGCGCTGGTCAAAATTCCTGTAACCATCGTAGTGCTGCACCTGAAGGTTGAGAGCATCTGCAGATGAATTGGCAGGTGTAATCATAATTTTCTTATTGGCTACATCCACCTTAATACTCTGTCCCTTCGGAAAGAACTGTGCGGGCGTTCCTTTTTCGAAATTGAGTTTGTTTGCTTCATCAATTGCAGTAAATCTAGGATCGCCCTTAGCAGATGTTACCTTATATGAGACAGCATTTGCAGCATTACCCGACACCCAATTTGATGCTAACACACCACCTCTTTTTGCCTGATAGTACCGAATGCGTTACATAGAATGTAGTTGAAGATACAAAAGAAGTTGTCGAACTCACAAAATAGATTTAAGGAGGATATGTTATGAAGCGTGTAATAACTTATGGGACATTTGATTTACTACACTACGGTCATATTAATCTTCTTAAAAGAGCAAAAGAATTAGGCGATTATTTAATAGTGGCAATTTCAACAGACGAGTTCAATAATACAGAAAAAAACAAGGTGTGTTATTTTAAGTATGAGCAACGAAAGGCTTTGGTTGAATCCATACGCTATGTTGACCTTGTAATACCTGAAAACAACTGGGAACAAAAAATTTCCGATGTTAAAAAATACGATGTTGATATTTTCGTTATGGGTGATGATTGGAAAGGAAAATTTGATTATTTAGCCGACGAGGGTGTAGAGGTTGTTTATTTACCGAGGACTCCCGAAATCAGCAGTAGCAGAATAAAAAAGGACCTTTACGGTGGAAACAATGCGTAATAGATTAATATATATACTAAAACACGTAAAATTTATTCAAAAATTCTATGTTTGTGTTATGAGTTTTGTATTTCGTATTTGGGGTAAATTTTTAAAAACTGATGACGAACTTGTGATATTTGTTTCATTTATGGGTAAAGGCTTTAATGATAGCCCCAAAGCAATATACGATTATTTAATAACACATTCAGAGTATCAAAAGTATAAATGTGTTTGGGCGTTTGAGAATCCTCAAAATTTCAAAGAACTTAATTGTGTAAAGATTGATACTTTAAAATATTTTAAAACGGCATTAAGAGCAAAATACTGGATAACTAATACTAATATTGAACGTGGTTTGAAGTTTAAAAAGAAAAATCAAATTTATTTGAACACTTGGCACGGTATACCGCTTAAATATATCGGTAACGACTGTCCTGGAAGAAATGATTATAATTTTGATACGCTTGACTATCTTACGGTATCGGGTGACTATGACGAGTCTGTGTTCAAGTCGGCTTTTAATGCAAGGGAGGAAAGTTATCTTTGTTGCGGTATGCCGAGAAACGAAGAACTTTGGCTTTCAAATGATTATTTAAAGACTAAATTTAGAAAAAAGTTGGGAATACCTGCCGATAAAAAGGTTATTCTGTATGCCCCTACTTGGCGTGAGTCAAAGGACAAAGGTAAAAGTTATTCAATAGATTTGCCTGTTTCATTTGACAGATGGAGAGAAATTCTCACAGACGATTATGTAGTATTGTTAAGGACACATCATCAAACAGATAGGGCTCTTGGAATAGAATATAACGATTTTATTATGGATGTTTCGAAATATCCGTTTGTAAATGATTTGATGATTGCTTCCGATTTGCTTATAACTGATTATTCTGCGATAGCGTTTGATTATTCTATATTGTGCAGACCCATACTTGTGTATGCCTATGATTATGAAGAATATCTTTTAGAGCGTGGGACATATTTTGATATTGATGATAAATATCCTAATAAGAGTTGCCGTAGGGAAGCCGAACTTATTGACAGAATAGTTAATTTAGACTATAAAGCAGAATGCGAGAACACAAAAAAATTCAGAGATGAATTTATAAAATACGGAATAAATGCAACCGAAATTTGTGTAAAAAAGGTTTTTTTATAAAACAGGAAGAGTAATATTATATGAACGTTTGTGTGTGGTCGGGAAGCAGTTTTGAGAAAGAATATGCCTCTTATCATTTAATGGAAAAAATAATATGCCGAATACTTGATAGCGGTCACAGTGTTTCACTTGTACAAAAGAGGATAAGCACAGGCGATATGCCGTCATCATTAAAAAGCAGACAAAATCTTAAAATAATTAATATTCCGTGGAATGAGCCGGATAAAGGCAGTTTTATAAAAAGATACATTTCGTCATTCAAATATTATAAAGTATGTGAAAAAAGAATTAAAAAACTTAATGATGTTGACGTTATATTCTTACAATCAAATAATACAGCTTTACTTCCCGTACTGTTTGCAAAAAAGCACAAGATACCGATAGTTTATAATGTTCAGGATATTTTTCCAATTAACACATTGGTTGCCGGCAAACTTTCAAAGCGTAATCCTGCATTTATTTTGAGTCGATATATGCAATCTGTGGCTTATAAAAAAGCAGACAGAGTAGTTACTATTTCCGAAGATTTGGCAGAGACCATACAAGATGAAGGACGTAAAGATGTTGACGTTATTTATAATTGGAGTTATCAAAACGAGCCGTATTATATAAAAGATGAGGACAACTATTTTTTAAACACATACGGCATAAAACGGGAAGACGGATTCAGGGTAGTGTACGCAGGTAACGTAGGACAGATGATGGGTGTTGATATGTTTTTAAGCGTTGCTGATATTCTTAAAGATTATTCTGATATTAAGTTGTTTTTAATAGGCAATGGCAGCAATTTTAATTTTTTATTATCAAAAGCAAAAGAACGCAAACTTGATAATATACTGTTTTATCCACAACAGCCGATGAAGTACGCACCCGATGTTTACTGTATGGCAGATGTTAATATTAACCTTTTACTTAAAGGGGTTATATATACGGGTATGCCGAGTAAAACCAATACCTGTCTTTTAAGCAGAAAACCCACAGTAGTTTCAATGGATACCGATTCCGATACGGCAAA
>CALGCE010000036.1 GCA_937884625.1 uncultured Clostridia bacterium | reverse complement strand
TTTTGTTTGAAGAGGGAAACCGCAGTGCAAGGATAAGCCGTACTATTAAGCGTACTTTTATTGTGTTTGTCTTGTTGCTTATCGCTTATTTTATTGTCAACTTCATATATTATAAGATAAATGACATCAATATTTTTTACGCCTTTTTGAGTAAACGGGTGTGGTTTAATTTTGTAGTTCTTAATGTGTGGCCATTTCAAATAGGCAGTGCTATTTGGTATGTACAAGCACTTTTATACGCTTATATTATCATTTTCTTTATGGAAAAATGGAAGATGCTTAAACTTGATTGGTTGATTGCCATTTTGCTTATACTTTTTACGGTATTTACAGGCGAACTTGCAGGAATTTTTAAATGGAATATAGCAGGATACACCTATCTGCCCGGTAATTTTTTAACCCGTGCGTTGCCGTATGTTCTGCTCGGAAGCTTTATCCACAGAAAAATATTTACTCTTGCTAATATCCCAAGACTTTTATTTTGGGTAGGTATAGTAATCGGCATTTTTATTGTTGTAGCAGAAATAGTATTACTCGGTTATTTTGGTGTGACGGGGTATTACGGTCATTTAATCGGTATGGGGATAATTGCTTTTTGTGCTTGTATGTTGGCATTTCAGGACGACTTGCCTCTTGCGGGATTTGAGTTTTTCTTCGGTATGTCACGGTGGCATATCAATTTTGTTTATTATCTTTGTCAGCCGGTAAGTGCGGTGTTGGCATACGTTTTAACACGGTTTGGTACCTCGGTAGTTAACAAGGGTATCGGATTTATCGGTATTGCCACATTTATTGTCTGTTTCGGACTTTTGTGGGGCATAGCCTATATAGGGAACAGAAAAAATGGATAAGGTCATTAAAATTGCAGACATACCGATAGCAATTCATACTCTCTATGACTCACTTTATAACTGTGAGCCGTTTGTTACCGAGCAGAAACCGCTTTTTGATATTTTCATTACAAAGCAGGATATTGAAGATGAGTACAAAAAAGTGATTGCAGAAGCCACCTACGAAAAAAGAAAGTGCCCGTCATATTCGGCGGTAGACCTTGAAAATACGGCGGTATACCGCAAAATCGCCACAAAACTTCCCGATTATAATGCCTGTGTGTTTCACTCGGCGGCGGTGGCAGTAGGCAATAAAGCATTCCTTTTTACAGCAAAATCCGGCATTGGCAAAACAACACACTCCCGTCTTTGGCTTAAAAACATCGACGGCAGTTATATCGTAAACGGCGATAAACCCATTTTGCGTATTATGGACGGCAAACCTTTCGTGTGCGGTACCCCGTGGATGGGAAAAGAAAATTTAGGATGCAATAAAAATGTGCCTCTTTCTGCCATTTGCTTTTTGCACAGAGGAACGGTTAATCGCTTGGAATTGGCAAATAAGGAAAAATCATTACCCCGTCTTATAGGGCAAGTGCACCGTCCGACGGACGGTGATTTGATTGAAAAAACCGTCAAACTATTGTCGGATATCAGGCAGTCGGTTTTACTGTATGACCTTTACTGCAATATGGAAGACGAAGCAGTAAGGGTGGCATACGGAGGTATGTGCGATGGCAAAATTTGAAAACGAAATTGAGAGAAAAGGCTATATCGCATATACCGTCAAGGGCGATTCCATGATGCCACTGATACGAGAAAATCAGGATATTGTGGTAATAAAGAAGTTGACAAGACTACCTAAAAAGCGTGATGCTGTTTTGTTCAAACGACCAAGCGGAGAGTATGTATTACACCGCATTGTGAAGTGTTGTGGGGTGGGACTGTACCGCATTGCAGGAGACAACCGTTCTTTTGCGGAGACGGTGCCGGAGGAATGGATAATCGGGTATCTTTGTGAGGTAATAAAGGACGACCGACATATTACTGCCGATAGCAAAGAATACAAAGCATATGTAGGAAAAGTGCCGTTACACCGCTTAAAACTAAAACTTATACGGTACAAAAAAGCACTCAAAATAAAGATTAGAAAAATAGGGCGGAGGATTTTAAAATAATGTTTTATCCAAGACTTACATTACGCTGTCCGTTTAAAATTATTGAAGTGGAATCACAAGTTACGGCGGTCAGCATTGGAACCGACTCGTATGATTTTAACGGCGTTGTTGAACTGAAAAACGAATCTGCCAGATTTATGTTTGAAAAATTACAAGAGGGTATTACTCTGCCTGAACTCATCAAAACATGTATGGACAAGTATACCGACAGTCCCGTAGAAGATGTCGGACCGAAGGTCATTGAGTTTCTTGACTCGCTCAAATCAAAAGGTTTGATTGTTGCCGATATGAAGCACGGTATGATGACAGAGGATAAATAATGACGAACGAAACAAACGAATATCAATATCTCATTCATCTGCTGGATACCGCTTTGCACGGTACAAAACCGAAAGAGGTACCGCAGAACATCTGCCTTGATACGGTGCTTGAATACGCTAAGATGCACGAAGTGGCAAATATCGCCTACATTTCGGTAAAAAAACTGACTTCTTTACCCGAAGACACCAAAAAACGTTGGCGGCAGGAATATTTAAAGGCAGTCAAAAGGGACATTATGCAACAGCAGGGTGCACAGGAAATTTTGTCGGCACTTCATTCGCACGGCATTTATACACTTGAAGTGCAGGGGACAGTCGTAAAACGGTACTATCCGCAAAGTCATCTGCGAATGATGTCTGACCTTGATTTTATAATACCCACCGAAAAATTATATGAGGCACAAGATATTATGCACAACATCGGGTATGAAACAAAAATCACACATGAAAATACCGAAATATTTGCCACTAAAAATCAACTGTATATTGAATTGCATACCGAGTTTTTTGATGTCAATCAAAGCGTATATGAGGTAATCAATCATCCGTTTTCTTACACGTCATTACACGATGATTATTCTGCAACTGTGTCGGATACGGTATTTTATCTGTTTCATCTGCTTCACACTATCAAACACGCAACCGAGTTTATGGGTGTGGGTATCCGCCGTATTGTTGACCTGTATTATCTTGAAAATGCACTCAAAGATAAGGCGGACTTTTCGTACATTGACGGCGTTTTAAAAGAGTTTAATCTTTATGACATAAAAACAAAACTCATTGACGTAAAGAATAGTTGGTTTTGCGGTATAGAGCCGAGTACGGATATATCGGCATTAGAAAAAGAAATATTGGAGTCCGGCAGTCAGGGCGTTGATGAAATCTATTATAGAAATATATTCAAAAGAGAACGGGCAAAGGGGAAGCACTTTGTAAAGGTCAGATATATATTCGGCTTCATTTTTCCAAAGAAAGAGGATATTTATAACCACTATCCGTTTTGCAAAAAGCATAGGTTCCCCATAGTGCTTTGTTGGATACACCGATGGATTTTTTCGGTGTTTAATAAAAAGAAATGGGAAAATGTTAAAATGGTCTATTCAAGAGTGAAAATTAAAATTAAGTAATGAATAATACAAAGCAAAAACCTATCACTTTTGTGATAGGTTTTTGCTTTGGAGCGGACAAACATTGTATTTTATTGCAAAAAAACTATTTTTATTCTTTAAAAAAATCTTGTT
>CALGCE010000035.1 GCA_937884625.1 uncultured Clostridia bacterium | reverse complement strand
GGGAGAGCGTTCGATGACGTCTGCGACCTGTGCGATGGGGCCGGAGGGCTGATCGATGCCAACATTGATCATTTCGACGCGGCCGTCGGCCGAGACCACGAGAAAGCCTACGGGAACAACCGAGAGACCGGTCCCGCCGCCTCCGCCGAAGTTCTGAAGCTTGGATTTTACTGCTTCCTCATTCTTGCCGGAGTAATCGATGCCTCCGGAAGCCATTCCCATTGAGATTTTGGATACCGGGATGATCACGGTTCCGGAGGGAGTGTTGATGGGTGTGCCTATGACGGTGTTCGCGTCAACGAGCGAACGGATGCTCTCGAGAGAGGATGAGAGTATTTCCTGAATTTTGTTGTCTGCTGCCATTTCTCTTTCGCCCTGCAAAACGTGTACCTCAACCGAAGTCTGACCGTCTGCCGCAGTAGAGAAAATCTGACTCTTTTTAGTCGGAATGGTGGTGTTACGCTCAATACCCTTGGTAGATACACCGCCCATAGTTTCTATACCGAGTGATAACGGGGTTACGTCGAGCAAAAGCAGTCCCTTAACGTCACCGCCTAAAACGCCTGCCTGCAAAGATGCACCGATAGCAACGCATTCATCAGGGTTTATACCCTTAAACGGATCACCGCCCATAAACGACTTAACAGCCTCTTGAACGGCAGGTATTCTCGAAGAACCGCCGACCATAAGAACCTTGTTTATTTCATTCTTATTAAGTCCCGAATCGGAAAGTGCCTGACGGACAGGTCCCATAGTAGCCTCAACCAAATCTGCGGTAAGTTCATTGAACTTTGCTCTTGTAAGGGTTGTTTCAAAGTGTTTGGGTCCTGTTGAATCGGCAGTTATAAACGGAAGATTAATGTCCGCCGTTGTCATACCCGAAAGGTCGATTTTTGCCTTTTCAGCCGCCTCTTTTACACGTTGCATTGCCATTTTATCGCCCGATAGGTCTATACCCTGCTCTGCTTTAAAGGTAGAAACGATATAGTCCATTATGCGTTTATCAAAGTCGTCACCGCCGAGTTTGTTGTTACCTGCGGTTGCCAAAACCTCCTGTACTCCGTCGCCCATTTCAATAATAGAAACGTCGAAAGTACCGCCACCCAAGTCATATACCATAACCTTTTGGTCGTCTTCCTTATCAATACTGTAAGCAAGAGCGGCAGCAGTAGGCTCATTAATTATACGCTTAACGTCAAGACCTGCAATTTTACCTGCATCCTTTGTAGCCTGACGCTGTGCATCGGTAAAGTATGCAGGAACGGTAATAACTGCTTCGGTGACCGTCTGTCCAAGATATGCCTCTGCATCGGCTTTGAGTT